>NZ_JAWIRU010000006.1:194875-207824 GCF_036320025.1 Stenotrophomonas sp. SMYL86 | reverse complement strand
TAGTGCCGGCCGCTGGCCGGCAACAGCAAGAGCCGAAGCAACAGCAGAAGCTGGCTTCCTGAGGGGAGGCGGGGGGGGGGGGGGGGGGGGGGGGGGGGGGGGGGGGGGGGGGGGGCGGGGGCCGCCCCCCCCCCCCCCGCGCCGCCGCCCCCCCCCCCCCCCCCCCCCCCCCCCCCCCCCCCCCCCCCCCCCCCCCCTCGACAGGTTCCCGCGATCTGCCGGGACTGCATACTGCACTGCTGTTGGTGGGTGTCGACCTTGGTCGACACGTGTCTTGCTTGTGGTGGGTGACGACCGTTGGTCGTCACCAGAGCAAGCGCAGCGACGCGACCCGCTTTTGCTTTTCTTTTTTCTTTTCCGTGGCTGGTCGCCCACGGAAACTGTCAGAGGCCGGGCGGGGTGGGCTGCGCAGGGGCGTGAGCCGCATGGATGCGGCGACCGAGCTTACAGGGGTGAAGGCGCTTTGCTTGCGAAGCACTGCTTCGCAAGCGCCTGAACGCACAGCCGCCAGCGGCTGGGCCGGGCCCCGGAGGGGGACTTGCAGCGTCCCCTGCATGGCCCACCCGCCCGGCCAAACACGCGATCCGCTCTACGCGACCAGCCACGAGGGGCTCAGCCGTTCGCGGCCAACTCAGCATCCAGCGCGCGCAGGCGATCTACCGTCCCGACGTCGGTCCAGCGCCCGCGATGGTGCTGCCCCGTCATCAATCCCTGCGCCATGAAGTGCTTCTGCAGCGGCACCACCGAGAACTTCGGTGGGAGCCGCTCGCTGCCCGGTGCATCACCGATCACCGTGCGCCAGTCGGCCACGATGGAAGGGCGATACACGCCGATGCCGGCATAGGTCAGGCACGGTCCTTCGCGGTCGTGGTGCAGCAACCCCTGCGCATCGAGGCGGTAGTCACCGTTCGGGTGCTGAAGCGGATTGTCGACCAGCACCAGATGCGCCTGGCCCTGCGGCTCGCGCGGCAGCGTGGCGAAATCGAAATCGGTCCAGATGTCGCCGTTCACCACCAGAAACGGGGCGTCGCCCAGCACCGGTAGTGCATTGAGGATGCCGCCGCCGGTTTCCAGCGGGGTCTGCCCTTCGTACATGAAATGCAGGCGCAGGCCCCATTGGCTGCCATCGCCCAGCGTCGCTGGAAACTGTTCGGCCAGCCATGCGGTGTTGACCACCACCTCGCGCACGCCGAGTGCGGCCAGGCGTTCCAGGTGCCAGACGATCAGCGGTTTGCCGGCCACGTCCAGCAGCGGCTTGGGCGTGTGCAGTGTCAGCGGGCGCATGCGCTCGCCGAGGCCGGCAGCAAAGACCAGCGCCTTCATCGGGCCACGCGCATCGGTGCGGCCAGGTCGGTCAGCGCCGGCTTGATGCGGTGTTCCAGCAGCTGCTGCAGCGGTGCCAGCTCGCGGTAGCGCGGCAGCACTTCATCCAGATAGGTGATGAAGCGCGGCGCGTCGTCGAGGTAATGGCCCTTGTTGTCGCGATAGCGCAGGCGGCAGAACAGGCCGAGGATCTTCACGTGGCGCTGGATGCCCATCCAGTCGGCATCGCGCAGGAAGGTGGCGCGGTCGGGCACCGGCAGGCCGGCGTTGCGGGCGCGCTCGTGATACTGCGCCAGCCACTCGTCCACACGCTGCAGCGGCCAGCTCAGGAACGCGTCCTTGAACAGGCTCATCGCATCGTAGGCAATCGGGCCGCGCACCAGGTCCTGGAAATCCAGCACTGCGGGACCATTCTCGACCGGCATCAGATTGCGCGGCATGTAGTCGCGATGGGTCATCAGCTGGGCCTGGCCCAGCGCGTTGTCCATCAACCTGCGGTGCACCAGCTGCAGCCCTTCAATCTCACCGCAGTCCAGTTCCAGGTTCAGGTGGCGCTGCAGGAACCATTCGTCGAACAGGCCGGCATCGCGCTGCAGCAGTGCTTCGCCGAACTGGCCGAAGTCGGCCGGCACCGGGATCGCCTGCAGGCGCAGCAGCTGTTCGATCGAACGGCCGAACCATTCATCGGCGTTGCGCTCGTCGAGGATCTTCGCCAGGGTCGGGCCGCCGAGATCTTCCAGCAGCAGGAAGCCGGCATCCAGATCCTGTGCCAGCAGCGCGGGCACACGCAGGCCGTTGTCATCCAGCAGGCCGCGCATGCGCAGCCACGGGCGCGGATCTTCCAGCCCCGGCGGGGCGTCCATCACAATGTGGCTGCCGCGCGTGCTGGTGGTACGCCAGTAGCTGCGCATGCCGGCATCGACCGAGGCGCGTTCGACCACCGCACTGGAATCATCGAGCTGGGTACGGGCCCACTGCAGGCGCTGCGCGCTGCGCTGGGGATCGGAGGCGGGTTCGGTCATGCAGGCATATCCGGGCGCGCCGGGCGCGCCTACGTCGGGAACAGGAAGGGAAGAGGGTGCGGGATCAGCGGCGACCGCTGAACAGACGCAGGACGGCCAGCACGGCCACCGCGCCCAGCACCGCACCGAGGAAGCCGGCCGGCTCACCGGGGGCGTACCAGCCCATGTACTGGCCGAACCACCCGGCCAGCAGCGCGCCGATGATGCCCAGCACGATGGTCAGCAGGCAGCCCATGCGGTTGTTGCCGGGCATGAAGAATCGCCCGAGCAGGCCGACGAAGAAGCCGACCAGGATGATGTAGAGCCAGCTGCTGCTGCCGAACAGACCATTCATGCGCGCGATTTCCACCAAGGGTGGACGCAGCCTAGCAAGGCCAGGCTGCGTCCGTCACGGTGTGCCGGATTCAGCAGCAGCCGTGGTCGCCGTGGCGGGTGCCACTGTCGGCAGCCACCGGCGAACCGCTGGTCTCGCCGCGCAGGCTGGCGGCGTAGTGCTCGCTGATCACCTTGGACACGCAGGCGGTGACCTTCTTGCCCATCGGAATGTGCAGGAACTCGTTCGGGCCGTGTGCATTGGAGTGCGGACCGAGCACGCCGGTGATCATGAACTGGGCGCCCGGGAACTTCTCACCCAGCATGCCCATGAACGGGATCGAGCCACCTTCGCCCATGTACATCGCCGGCTTGCCGAAGAAGGCTTGGCTGGCGTCGTCGATGGCCTGGGTCAGCCACGGCGCCATGGCCGGGGCGTTCCAGCCGGTGGAGGCCTTTTCCAGATCCAGAGTGACCTGCGCGCCGTTCGGCGGATCGCGCAGCAGCGCTTCCTTCAGCAGCTCACCGCAGGTCTTGCCATCGGCGGTCGGCGGCAGGCGCAGCGACAGCTTCACCGAGGTCTGCGGGCGCAGCACGTTGCCGGCCGATTCCAGCGCCGGCATGCCACCGACGCCGGTGACCGACAGTGCCGGGCGCCAGGTGCGGTTGAGCACCAGCTCGGTCAGGTCCTCGTTCATCGGACGCAGACCGTCGACCATCGGGAACTTCTCGAAGATCTCGGTATCGACCACTTCGGCGGCGCGCTTGGCCTGTTCCTGGCGCTCGGCCGGGATCTCAACGTTCATGCCGTCGATCAGGATGCGGCCGGTGTCCTGGTCCTCGATGCGCGACAGCAGCTGGCGCAGCAGGCGGAAGCTGGACGGCACCACGCCGGAGGCATCGCCGGAGTGCACGCCTTCGTTGAGCACCTTCACGGTGAAGTTGCCGCCGGTCAGGCCGCGCAGCGAGGTGGTGCACCACAGCTGGTCGTAGTTGGCGCAGCCCGAATCCAGGCAGACCACCAGCGACGGCTTGCCGATGCGGTCGGCGAGGTGGTCGACGTAGGCCGGCAGGTCATAGCTGCCCGACTCTTCACAGGCTTCGATCAGCACCACGCAGCGGGCGTGCGGCAGGCCCTGGGCCTGTAGTGCCAGCACCGCGGCCAGCGAGCCGAAGATGGCGTAGCCGTCGTCCGCACCGCCGCGGCCATACAGCTTGTCGCCGCGCAGGACCGGGGTCCACGGGCCGAGGTCGTCGTCCCAGCCGGTCATTTCCGGCTGCTTGTCGAGGTGGCCGTAGAGCAGGATGGTGTCGTCGCCGGTTTCGGCGCCGGTAGCCGGAATTTCCAGGAAGATCAGCGGGGTACGGCCTTCCAGACGCACCACTTCAACCTTCAGGCCGGGCAGCTGCTGGGCCTTGGCCCAGTTCTCCATCAGGGTGACCGCCTGTTCCATGTAGCCGTTCTGCACCCAATTGGCGTCGAACATCGGCGACTTGTTGGGAATGCGGATGTAGTCGACCAACTGCGGGACGATCTCGCTGTCCCACTTGTCATTGACGAATTGGCCGAGCTTGGCGCTGTCCATCTGAAACTCCGGTTGCATGGGCTGATCCGGCCATTCTACGCCTGTGCCGTGGGTAGGGTTTTTCCTACATCACGTCGGGTATTTGGCTGGCTTTTAGAAATCCAGGAAA
The DNA here is from genome assembly GCF_036320025.1 of Stenotrophomonas sp. SMYL86. Lineage (NCBI taxonomy): Bacteria > Pseudomonadati > Pseudomonadota > Gammaproteobacteria > Lysobacterales > Lysobacteraceae > Stenotrophomonas > Stenotrophomonas sp. SMYL86. Next base: position 203,472 of record NZ_JAWIRU010000006.1, on the reverse strand, counting down.
CCGATAGGCTGTGTGCATGTGGTGACGGACACTGTTCCTACCGACGGGATTGCCGGTCGGGACGGCCAGAATCACAAGGAGATACACGTCGTGCCTTGGAGTGTCGTGTTGAGGGCACTGGTGCTGGTCGTGTGGATCGCTGGGGCGCATGCCGCCGAACCGATCGACATCAACCGCGCCGATGCCCAGGCGCTGCAGCAGGGATTGACAATGGTCGGAGCCGCCAAGGCCGAGGCGATCGTCGAGCACCGGCGCAGACACGGCCCGTTTCATTGCGTCGAGGACCTGACGCAGGTGAAGGGGATAGGGAAAGCAATCGTCGAACGGAATCGACAGCGGATCACCGTAGGCAACAGGTTGTTGCCGGCGGATCCGGTACCCGGATCGGTACCGGTGCGAACCGTACCCAGGCGCTGACAGCAGGAATCGTCGGAACCGGCAGGAGGCTGGTTCACCGGACACGGACAGGAAGGCCGTGACCACCGACCGCCGCAGGACGCGGCACCAATCACCAGGATGGTGGCATCACAGACCTGTGGAAGGGGCTGAGATACAAACAGGACAGACGCGGCCGCGTGCAGGATGCAACGCTACCCCCACAGCGCAGGATGCGAGGGGGCGGCAGCAGGCCGACAAGGACGTAACGATTGCCCGGTACGACACATGGCTGTGTCGCCGGGCAGTTTCATTTCCGGCACCTGGTTTTGCCGCGGCCACCACGGGTCGATGGTGTACGGTGGCCGCACCGCATGGAAAGGACCCCCGCTGGATGCTTCTGCACCGCCCCACTACCCTGATGCTCGCCCTTGCACTGGCCCTGCCGCTGCTGGGCCATGCCGCTGCGCCGACGCCGGCCGCCAAGCCTGCCGCTGCCGCAGCCAGCAGCGCCGAAGTGCGCGGACCGACCGACCTCAAGCCGGGCGAATACCTGTGGCATCCGGAAATCTCACCGACCGGCCCGATCGTGCTGGTGGTCAGCCTCGATGAGCAGCGCGCGTACGTGTACCGCAACGGCATTGCCATCGGCCTGACCACGATCAGCTCGGGCAAGGCTGGGCATGAGACGCCGACCGGCGTGTTCACCATCCTGCAGAAGGACAAGGACCACAAGTCCAACCTCTACAACAGCGCGCCGATGCCCTACATGCAGCGGCTGACCTGGGACGGCATCGCCCTGCATGGCGGCAGCCTGCCCGGTCATCCGGCCTCGCATGGCTGCGTGCGGCTGCCGCAGGCCTTCGCGCAGAAGCTGTTCAGTGAAACCCAGCGTGGCGACACCGTGGTCGTGGCCGATGCCAAGAGCTCGCCGATGACCCTGGCCTATCCGTCGGTGCTGGCACCGGTCAACGCGCGCGGCCAGGCCCTTCCGGAAACCGAGGGTGGGGCCCCGGCGCAGGCCTGGTGGGATGACGCCGCGGCGCCGGCCGGGCAGGTCGGCATCCTGGTCAGCCTGCACGACCAGCGCCTGTACGTGCTGCGCGATGGCGTGATGATCGGCGAGTCGCCGCTGAAGGCCGACGCCCTGCCGGCGTTCCAGGGCACCACCCTGTTCGTGATGGGGCAGGGCTACAGCGATACGCCCAGCCCGCTGGACGCGAACCAGCGCCTGCACCAGTGGACGGCCTATCCGCTGCTGGGCCAGGACCGTGCCGAGGCCACCCCGGACCTGCTGGCCACGCCCTCGCTGCCGATGGCGTTGCCGGCCGATTTCGCCCGTCAGCTGTACCAGGTGCTGGTACCGGGCACGACCCTGCTGGTGACCTCGCTGCCGGCGGTCCGCCCAAGCCCGGCTGAATCCGGAATGCAGCCGGTCTTGGAATCCGAGCCGCCAGGGTCCACCCTCAAGGGCAACTGAGTCCCCTCGTTGTGCCCATGACAGCATCCCGCCTGTGCCGGCTGGCCGCGTTCGGCCTGCTGGCGACCTCGGCCAGCGCCCCGGCGCTGGCACAGACGCCCGCCCTTGCCACCAGTGCCGATGATCTGGCCGCCTTGCTGTCGCGCAGTGCGCCCAAGGCCGACCGCCACGTATTGCAGCTGGCGGCGCACGCCATGCGCTGCGCGCTGCAGCGGCCGGAGCTGGGCATCAATGGTGATCGCCTCAGCGTGATCGATTATTCGCGGCCGTCCACCGAGCCGCGCCTGTGGGTGTTCGACCTGGCCCACCAGCGCCTGCTGTTCGAGGAATGGGTGGCGCATGGCCGCAACAGCGGTGAGAACCGCACCGAACACTTCTCCAACCGCGATGGCAGTTTCATGTCCAGCCTCGGCGCGTTCACCGCGCAGGAGACCTACATGGGCGGCAACGGCTATTCGCTGCGCCTGGCCGGGCTGGAACCGGGCTTCAACGACCGCGCGCGTGACCGAGCCATCGTCATCCATGGTGCGCCGTACGTGAACCCGGCTACCGCGCAGCTGCAGGGGCGGCTGGGCCGCAGCCTGGGTTGCCCTGCGGTGCGGCTGTCGGTGGCCAAGCCGCTGATCGATGCGTTGCGTGGCGGCACGATGGTGTTTGCTTACTACCCCGACCAGGATTGGCTGAAGCACTCGCAGCTGCTGGCCGGCGAGTGCGGTGGCCAGGGCACGCTCGCCACGCGGTGATGCATGACGGCGCGCGGCATGATGCAATGCGCCGATGAACATCGACTCCCTGCTGCACACTCCGAGCCAGGTGATCTCCCGCCTGGACTATCGCCGCGAACGCTGGCGCAACGGCCTGGGCTGGACCCGCGAGATCCTGCGACTGCCGGCGCAGGGTGATGACTGGGCGCTACGCCTGTCGGTGGCCGAGATCGAGCAGGATGCCGCGTTCTCCGCCTTCCCCGGCGTGGAGCGCGAGCTGGTGCTGCTGCAGGGCAATGGCGTGCGTCTTCGCTTCAACGATGGCCATGTGGCCGAGGTGCTGCCGCCGCACGGACACGTGCGCTTTGCCGGCGAGGAAGCGCTGCACGGCGAATTGGTGGACGGCACCACCCACGACTTCAACCTGATGTGGAAGCGCGAGCTGCTGCAGGCCGAACTGCTGCACCGGCCGCTGGTGGGCACGATGTTCTTCTTCTGCGAACCGGGTGTGGCCTGGGCGCTGCATCTGCTGGCTGGTCAGGCGGAGTTCGGTGCAGATAGCGGCTTGCCGGCGCTGCAGGCGGGAGACACTGCGTGGTTGGCGGCCGGTGAACGGCAGCGTCATGCATTGCAGGGCGGTGGCGAGTTGCTGGCGATCCGGATCAGTGCGGCGGCGGGATGATTCCTGGGCGCCGGTTGGCACTATCCACGCATGGCGTGGATCTACTGCAAATGCGGTTGCCACCATGCCTGGACACGCCGTTCAGTAGATCCACGCCATGCGTGGATGCGGCCACCGACACCGCGTCATGGTGCGAACCAAGGTTCGCACCCACCAGAATGCGGTTCGCGCCAGCCGAATCTGTTCAGTAGATCCACGCCATGCGTGGATGCGGCCACCGATACCGCGTCATGGTGCGAACCAAGGTTCGCACCCACCAGAATGCGGTTCGCGCCAGCCGAATCTGTTCAGTAGATCCACGCCATGCGTGGATGCGGCCGCCGATACCGCGTCATGGTGCGAACCAAGGTTCGCACCCACCAGGAATCGGTTCGCACCCACCAGGATGCGGTGGCCTCAATACACATCGCGCCGGTAACGACCGGCCAGCAACAGCGCTTCCTTGCCCGCGGTACCCAGCACCTGCTCGATCACTGCATCCACCGCCGGGGCCATGCCCTGCAGGCTGCCGCAGACCAGGATCGTGGCGCCTTCATCCACCCACTGGCGCAGCGTTGCCGCTTCGGCCAGCAGCCGGTCCTGCACATAGCGGTGCGCACCGCCATCGCGGCTGAACACTGCATCCAACCGCGCCAGCGTGCCGTCGGCCAGCATCGCCTGCAGTTCTTCACCGAAGTGGAAGTCATGCGCGGCGGTGCGCTCACCGAACAGCAGCCAGGTGCGGCGTGCGCCACTGCGTACGCGTTCGTGCAGATGCGCGCGCAGGCCGGCGATGCCGGTGCCGTTGCCGATCAGCAGCAGCGGCACGTCGGCGGCCAAGCCGTGGAAATTGTCGTTGCGGCGCAGACGCAGCTGTACCGGTTCGCCGATGGCAGCGTGGTCGCACAGCCAGCCGCTGCCGATGCCGGGTGTACCGTCAGCGCGCAGCTGGCGGCGCAGCAGCAGCTCAACCGCACCGTCGGCCATGACCGAGGCGATCGAGTACTCGCGATGCGGCAGCGGTTGCAGGGTCGCCAGCAAGGCAGGCAGATCACCCGGGGGAACCAATGAGGGCAGGTGCGAGCGCGCGACGCGTGCCAGCAACGTCTGCCCATCATCCAGCACGGTGTCCGCGTCGAAGCGTTGTGCATCCAGCCAGGCACGCACGGTGTGCGATGCGTGCTGCGGGCCGATCTCGGCGATGTCACCGGCCTGCCACTGCGCATTTGCATCGGCCGGGGGCTGCAGGCGCAACCAGTACACCGGACCACCGGGGCTGCCCGGGTTCAAATGCTCGCGTTGCAGCAGCGTCCACGGCTGGTACTCGGCCGGGCTCCAGTCGGGCAGTTCGCTGGCGTTACCGCCGAGTTGTCCCAGCAACTGTTGCCAATGACGCAGTGCTGCCGGATCGGCGTTGTCGACCTCGATGGCGTCGAACAGCGGATGCGCGCCGTGCTGGCGCAGCCAAGTGTCCAGCTGGTGGCCGAATCCGCAGAAGTGGCCATAGCTGCGGTCGCCCAGCGCGAGCACGCCGTAGTGCAGGTGCTGCAGCGGGGGCGGGGTGGCCATCACCCCGCGCAGGAACGGCAGGGCGTGGTCGGGTGGATCGCCTTCGCCGGTGGTGCTGGCAATGAACAGCGCGCGCTGGCTGGAAGCCAGCAGTGCTGCATCCACCTCATGCAGCCCGCGCACGCGCACTGGCACGCCGGCACCGCGCAGGGCCTCGGCGCTGCGTTCGGCCAGTTCGCGGGCGAAGCCGGTCTGGCTGGACCAGACCAGCAGGATGGGCGCGGTGTCTCCGGTTGCGGCGTCGTCGCGCGGGCGCCCACGCCACCACAGGGCCGCGCAGGCCAGCGCATACAGCACCGTGGCGAGCACCGCGATCTGCGACTGCCGCGCCGGAGGTGCGCCCCGCCACCACGCTTCGCCGAGATGCAGGCGAAGCAGTGCCCAGCCGATCGCTGCCAGCAGGAGCAGAACCAGTGCGTTGCCGAGCCAGGCGCGCGATGGACGTGCGCTCATGCGTCCTGCTCGTCGAGCAGGCGCTGGAAGGCGCTGCTGAGAAATTCCTGCGGGCCGTCTGCCGCACGCTGCAGGTAGCGCGCAGCCAGTCCTTCGCGCTCGGCCAGTGCCATGCCCTGTTCGCGACCGAGTACGGTCAGTGCGGTGGCCCAGGCATCGGCGTGCATGGCGTCGTCGGCCACCACGGTTACTGCCGCGGCAACCTGCCGCACCGGTCTGCCTGAGCGCGGGTCCAGGCTGTGACTGTAGGCCTCGCCATCGGCCTGGTACTGGTGCCAGCGATCGCCGGAGGTGGCCACCGCCTTGCCGTCCAGCGCCAGTACCCGTGGCGGGGTATCGGTGTGGGCGTCTTCTTCGGGTGCGGATTCCACCAGCACGCGCCACGGCTGGCCGTCCGGTTTGCGGCCGTAGCCGGCCAGTTCGCCGCCGACTTCGATCAGCGCGGCAGTGATGCCTTGTCCACGCAACCAGGCGGCCACGTGATCGACACCGAAGCCCTTGGCGATCGCAGAGAGATCCAGTTCCAGTCCACCCGGTTGCAGCAGCGCATCGTCCTGCCACTGCAGGCGCTGCCAACCGCAGCGATCACGCGTGGCCTGCAGGGTAGCGTCGTCGGGCTGGCGGCGTTCGCCGGCATGTGCCCCGAAGCCCCACAGTGCAACCAGCGGACCGATGGTGGGATCGAAGGCGCCGCCACTGGCGGAAGCGATGGCCTGTGCGCAGGCCAGAACGTGACGGGTTTCGGCCGGCAGCACGCACCATTGGCCGGCGTCGGCGCGGTTGTAGCGGCTCAGATCCGAACCACGCTCCCAGGTGCTCATCTGCGCGACCACCCCGTCCAGCCGCGCCTGGATGCCAGCATGCAGCGGGTGCAGGTCGCGCTGGCGCGGTGCGACCAGCGACACGCTCCAGGTGGTGCCCATGGTGGTGCCGCCGAGGCGGGCGATGTCGAGCAGGGGATCGGTCATGGTGGTGTGCTGCAGGCGCGATGCCGGGGGCTGCCCGGCATCGCAGTCCACATTACTGCGGCAGCACTTCCAGCGTGGCGACGTAGCTCAGGCGGCGCTTGGCGGCCTGCTTCACCGAGGTCTTGTTGTCCTCGGTGCCGGTTTCCAGCCAGTACATGCCAGCTTCCGGCCAGGTCACCTTGATCTCGCCCTTGGCATCGCTGGTGACCTTCAGCTCGTCCTGCGCGTTGCGGTAGCGGGTGGCGCCACGCACGATCTCGAACTCCAGGCCGGCGGTCGGCTTGCCGTCGACCAGCACGCGGAAGGTGGCTTCCTCGCCGGCGAACAGATCGTTCGGGTGGCCGACGGCGACCAGCTCGATGCCGCGGTTGGTCGGCTTCAGCGCGGTGTCGTTCGGGGCGCCGTTGGTGACGAAGGTCTCCACGCGGCCGACCGACTGGCTCACTTCCAGCTTCTTCGCATCCTTGGGCAGTTCGCCGAAGGTGGCGACGCTGCCGCGCCAGCGCTTGCGCTCGCCGTTCTGCTCGTAGGTGGCGAACAGGCCGTCATTGACCGACGCGATGCGGTAGGTGCCCGGCTGCTTCAGCTCAACGTCGAACACGCTGCGGTACTTGCCGGTGGACGCGTTCTGCGGCTGCACGGTGCTGCCGTCCGGCGCGGTGATCACCACCGACTCCAGGCGCAGCGGCACGTGGTTGAAATAGAACAGGTCGTTGGAGACCGCACCGTCGACGGTGATCCACGGCGCATTGCCGGCGATCACGGTCTGCGAGGGCAGCAGCCAGGCCTTGTGGGCCAGGGCGGAGAAGGGAAGGGCAGCGGCCAGAGCGGCGGCGAGGACGAGCGTGCGCTTCATGCGGAAGACTCCAGGTGGATGCAGGGTGGTGCGGCGAGAGGAGGGGAATTACGACTTAATCCCCTCCGTCCCCTTTTCAGGGTTTGACGGCGAGGGTGACCTGGCCCAGTTCGGTGGCGCCCTGCGCCTTGCCGTTCTGTGCGGCGGTGGCCGGCCAGGTGAAGGGGATCTTCAGCAGCTCGCGGCCGCCGACTTCGCGCACCGCTTCCACCACCAGGGTGTAGTTGCCCGGGGCCAGCTGCTTCAGCGCCGGCTGCTTGTCGTTGAACGACAGCGCGTGCTTGCCGGCCGGGCGGGTCGGGCCGGTCACGCCGTCCACCGGCACCTGCAGGGTGCGGCCGCTCTTGCGCCACCACTGGCGCAGGTCGGGCAGCCACTTGGTGCCGTGGCCTTCGCTGTTGCTGGTCTGCTGGTACCAGACCGACAGGTTGGCCGCGACCTTCTGGTCGGCGCCTTCCAGCCACACCGCCACGTACGGGCGGTGGTACTCGGCCACGTTGAGCTTGGGCACTTCGACGTTGATGTCGAGGGTGGTGGCATAGGCCGGCGAGGTGGCCAGCAGGCCGCTGAGGGCGATGGTCAGGGTGACGCGCATGGGGCGGCTCCGGAAACGAAGGAAAGTCAGTGGATCAGCAGCAGGGCGATCAGCAGCGGGATCATCAGGCCGAGGCCGACCAGCGGCCAGGTCATGCGCCGCTGCCGTGCATGCAGGTGAAGCAGGAACAGGCCGGTGATGCAGAACACCAGGCAGGCCACGGCGAACAGGTCCAGGAACCAGCCCCACGCTGGGCCCGCGTTGCGGCCCTTGTGCAGGTCGTTGAGGTAGGACACCGCGCCGCGCGAGGTTGATTCGTACTCCACCGCGCCGGTCTCGCGATCGATGCTCAGCCAGGCGTCGCCACCCGGGCGTGGCAGTGACAGGTAGATCTCTTCAGCCGACCACTCGGCCGGGCGCCCGCCGATGGCGATGCCCAGCTGCGTGTCCAGCCATTGCCGGGCCGGGCGCGGGATCGGCGCGTTGCCGTCCTCGCGCGTGCCCAGCTGGCCCAGCAGCGCGGCCGGCAGTTCCAGATGCTGGTTTTGCACCTCGGGCTTGGCCTCGATCTTCGCGGCATGGTTGAGGGTCAGGCCGGTCACCGCAAACAGCAGCATGCCGATCAGGCAGACCGCCGAGCTGATCCAGTGCCACTGGTGCAGCGTCCGCAGCCAGAAGCCACGGTTCTGTTGCTGCTGCACGGTGGAAGAGGCAGGACGGCTCACGGCACGGTTCGAGGCGGACGGGGACTCCCCATTACATCATTGATGAGAATAGCTCGCAATTGCGCGTCGTTCTGTATCCCTGGGGGGGAATGCCGGCCAGCGGCCAGCGGTCGGCACCGTCGTTGATCAGTAGATCCACGCCATGCGTGGATGAAGCGGTGCCGACCAAGGTCGGCACCCACCGGGGCAGGGCAGTGCCGGCCCGCGGCCGGCACGACCGGGGCGGGGCGAGCAGAACGGGGCGTTGAACGCAAGACAGTAGCTGGGGCGC
>NZ_JAWIRU010000006.1:170790-194865 GCF_036320025.1 Stenotrophomonas sp. SMYL86 | reverse complement strand
GTAGCCCCCGGCGTGGGGTGTTGGAGGGGTGCCCCACCCGGGGCGCCCCCCCCGGGGGGGGGGGGGGGCGGCCCCGCGGCCGCCACTACCGGTGCGTGGCGATCAGAACTTCGCGTTCAACGAAATCCAGTAGCTGCGGCGCTGGTCCTTGGTCGCGTAGTCGTCCACGCAGCTGAACTCGCTGGGATTGAGCAGCAGGCACGACTGCGAAACGAAGTCCTTGTCGAACAGGTTGTTGACCCGCGCGTTGACCGTCAGCCACGGCGTGGCCTTCCAGCTGCCACCGAGATGGAAGATCGTGTAGTCCTCGTAATAGCGCACGTGGCGGGCGCCGGCACTGTCGATGAGGGTGTCGCGATAGCGGTCGTAGCGGCCTTCGCCGATCAGCGACAGGCTGATCGCTTCGTTGATCTGCCAGTTGAGGCTGGCGTTGGCCATGTGCTTTGCCGGCGTGGTGCCAGAGATCGGGCGTCCCTTGTCGGGGCCGCTGGTCTGCTCGCTCTTGGTCCACGTGTAGTTGCCGCGCAACTGCAGGTTGTCGAGCAGGTCGACATGACCGGCCAGTTCTGCGCCGCGGGTCTCGGCCTTGTCGATGTTCACGCTCTGGGTGAAGGTGCTGTAGCCCAGTGCCGCCCAGCCCGGGCCGATGTCCACGCAGTAACCGCTGCCGGCGCGGGCCACTTCGCAGTTCGGGAACGTGCCGCCGCTGGCGATCTTGTCTTCGAACTTGTTGAAGAAGCCGGTGACATTGAAGCCCCAGCGCTGGCCTTCGTAGTACGCGGCCAGCTCGTAGTTGGTGCTGGTTTCAGGCTTCAGGTTCGGCGAACCCACCAGCGGCAGCACGCCCTGGCCACCGAAGCCGGTGATGCCCGGGAACAGCTGGTCGGGACGCGGCGTCTTGTAGCCGGTGCTGACGCCACCCTTGAAGGTCCAGGCGTCAGTGGCGTTCCACACCAGGTAGCCGCGCGGGCTGACATGGCTGCCGAACACGTTGTGGTCGTCGTAGCGCAGGCCGAAGGTGGCGGTGAGGGTGTCGGTCAGCGACCAGTTGTCCTCGGCGAACAGCGCCCACATGCGGTGCTTCTGCTTGGTGTTGCTGCGGTAACCGGCGCCGTCCATGCCGAACACGCCGTCGATCATGTCAGTGTCGTTGTACTGGCCGCCGACGGTCAGCTTGTGCGCGCCGAAGTCGAGGTCGAGCATGGTGTCGAGCACGTAGCCTTCCAGCTCCATGGTGCGCAGCGGACGCGGCAGGAATGCCTGCAGGCGTGCCATTTCACTTGGGTTGAGGGCGGCCAGTGCATTGCCGCGGCCGGCCGCGCAGTTGTTGGCGCCGCCGGTGCGGCGGCAGACGTCGTTCCACAGTGTCTGCAGGTTGGCGCGTTCGTCCAGGGTCAGCGGCAGCGAGCGGCCCAGGTTGCTGCTCTTGCTGTGGGTCAGCGATGTCTGCCAGGTACCGAAGCTGTAACGGCCCTGGTGGGTCAGCGACAACTGGTCGCGCTCGTATCGCTGGTAGGCGGTGTAGCCCACGCGCGGCTGCACCACGCGGCGGGTGACGGTGCCGCTGCCGTTCGGGTTGGGGATGACGGCATTGCCGACGCGCCACAGGCTGGCCAGGCTGTCGAGGGTGCCGGTCTGGCCCTCGCTGTTGTCGTACTTCTGCCGCGACACGTCGTAGTCCAGCCACAGTTCGTGGTCATCGTTGACGTGGAAGTTCAGCCGCACACCGGTGTTCCAGTTGGTGTTGGCCACCGACTTGCCGCCGCCACCGAAGCCGATGCTGCGCTCCCACAGGCTGCCGTCTGGCAGGGTCAGTGCATCCCACTCCGGATTGGAGGCCTTGGCGTCGTAGTAGCTGCCGCGTACTGCCAGGCTCAGGCGGTCCTTGACCAGCGGGCCGCTGAGGTAGACGTCGGTGGTGCGTGCATCGCCGAACTGATCGTCCTGCTGCACGGTGAAGCCCTGGGTGAGCGCGCCGTGCCAGCTGTCCTGGTTGCGACGGGTGATGATGTTGATCACGCCGCCCATTGCATCCGAGCCGTACAGCGTGGACATCGGGCCGCGCACCACTTCAATGCGCTCGATGGCATCCAGCGGCGGCAGGTAGGCGAACTGGCCACCGCCGAAGTTGTTCGGATACAGCTGGCCGACATTGCTCTGGCGGCGGCCGTCGATCAGCACCAGGGTGTACTCGGAGGGCAGGCCGCGCATCGAGATGGTGGCACGGCCGTTCTTGTCGCTGGCTTCCAGACCGACGTCGATGCCTTCAACGTCGCGCAGCGCGTCGACCAGATTGGTGTACGGGCGCTTGCTGAGTTCTTCGCGGCTGACCACGCTGATGCTGGCGGGTGCATCGACCACCTTCTGCTCAAAGCCGGAGGCGGTGACCACCACCTTGTCCAGCGTCTGTGGCGCGCCGGAAGCGTCACCGTGGGCGAAGGCAGGGGCGGTCATGGCTGCCAGCACGGCGCTGGTCAGCAGGGTACGGGACAGGGACGAACGGACACGATGGCGCTGGGCCATGGCAGTAACCTCGAAGGATGCAGGGTGGTGCAATGCCAGGCGCGAACGGCGCGGCATGCACGGGGAGGCCCGGTCAGGGGCGGCAGGGATGAAGCAGGCAGCGGCGTGCGGGCACGACCGCGCAGGCGGTCACGCGGGGCCGTGATTCAGGCGAGCGGCGGCGCCTGGCCGCGTTGCTGGCGGCGCCCGGGCGCGTCGGCCCAGGGCGTGTCCGGAGCGGCCAGCGGCCAGTCCGGGCGCACGCCGGGCATGGCCGGCGTGGCGGGTACGAGTTCAAGCTCGGTGCGCAGCCATTGGCTGGCCAGCAGCAGCAGCGGGCGCGCCTTCTCGGCCGATTTCACCGGGGCGGCAGCACAGCGGCGCAGTTTGGCCGGTGCTTCTTCCTGCGGGGACGCTTCGCCACCGCGCTCTTCCAGCGGCATCTGCACGGCCATTCCGGCCTGGCCGTGTGGCAGCAGCGGCAGGGTGCCCAGCAGCAAAGCCAGCATCGCCACCCACGCCAGCAGGCTGGCCAGCGCAGGACGCTGACCGCGCATGGCGGTGCCCATCTTTCGATGGATGAGTGGGCGAGGGCGAAGCGGGCGCAGCAAGCAGGGGTCCCCAGGGGTCTGCCGGCAGCGGCCGGCATCAACGGGGCGTGATTGTAATGAGAGCTGTTAGCTGTTGCAAATGAGAATGATTGCCAGTTTGTCGCGGGTCGGCCGGGTGTGGCTCAGACTTCGCTCCAGCGTCGCAGCAGGTTGTGGTACACGCCGGTCAGCTGCAGCACCGCCTCGGCGTCACCGCCGGTCTGCCGCAGGCGCTCGATCGAGCCATCCATTTCCCACAGCAGGCGGCGCTGCACATCGTCGCGGATCATGCTCTGTACCCAGAAGAACGAGGCCACGCGCGCACCGCGGGTGACCGGCCGCACCTGGTGCAGGCTGCTGGACGGATACACGATCAGGTCGCCGGCCGGCAGCTTTACCTCGTGCTCGCCGTAGGTGTCGCTGATGATCAACTCGCCGCCTTCGTATTCGTCGGGCGCCGACAGGAACAGGGTGCAGGAGATGTCCGAGCGCAGCTGTTCACCGTTGGCCAGGTTCATCACCGCGCCATCGACATGGAAGCCGTAGGTGCCGCCGCCGCTGTAGCGGTTGAAGCGTGGTGGCAGGTACTTCAGCGGCAGCGCGGCGCTGAAGAACAGCGGGTGCCGGGCCAGTGCGACGAGGATGATCTCGCCCAGTTCGCGGCGCAGCGGTGAGGCCTCGGGTAGCTGCTGGTTGTGCTTGGCCTGCGCGCCCAGATGGCCGACGGTCTCGCGGCCATCGGTCCAGTCGGCGGCATCCAGTCGGCGGCGGAAGTCGGCCACCTGGTCTGCGCTGAGAATGTCGGGGATGTGCAGCAGCATGCGGGACTCCTCAGAGGGACGGCGGTGCGACCAGGGCGCGCACCTGCGGATGCGGCGACGCGGCCAGTTCCGGCACGATGTGCGCCATGAACGCCGGGCTGCCGTGGGCCAGTGCAAGCCGCAGCCAGTGCACGGCCTGCTCGATCTGACCGGCCTGCAGCAGGATGGAGGCGTAGTTGGCCTGGCCGCGGAAATCGCCGGTCTCGGCCGCGCGCCGGTACCAGCCCAGGGCGGCCTGCGGATCGCGTTCGATCTCCAGGCCGTCTTCGAGGTGGCGGGCCAGCAGGTTCATCGATTTGGCGTGGCCCAGGTGCGCGGCGCGGGTGTACAGGGCCAGCGCCTGCGCGCGGTCCTGCGGTACACCGCGGCCGGTGGCCAGCAGGTTGGCCAGGTTGTACAGGCCCCAGTCCAGCCCGCTATCGGCCGCGCGCCGGTACCACACCGCGGCCAGCACCGGATCGGGCGCGGTGCCCTGGCCCAGTTCGTGGCAGCGGCCCAGCATGTTCATCGCCATCGGCGCGCCGTTGTTGGCGGCGGTTTCGTACCAGAGCAGTGCCGCCGAGGCGTCCTGTGTGGTGCCTTTGCCTTCCATGTGCATCTGCGCGAGCAGCAGTTGTGCATCGACCTGTCCAGCCTGCGCGGCGTCGCGCACGCGTGCGAACGCGGCCTGCGGATCGTGCTGCAGCAGCTCGGCCAGGGCATCGCTGTCGATGGGGGTACGGGTTGCCATGAGGTGAGTATCGCCGGAAACAAAAACGGCGGCAGGAGAGCCTGCCGCCGTGGTGGAGCGGAGTTACATCAGAACTTCACGTTCAGTGCCAGGGTGGCCGAGCGACCCGGGGCGATGCTCGCGTAGTGCGAGGCATAGGCCTTGGTGAAGTAGGTCTTGTCGGTCAGGTTCTGCACGTTGAGCTGCAGGCTGATGTTGTCCTGGATCGCGTAGCTGGCCATCGCGTCGAAGCGGGTGTAGCTGGCAATCCACTTGGTGTTGGCGACGTCACCGTACTGCTTGTCCGAGTAGAACGCACCGGCGCCGATGGTCAGGCCGATCGGGAAGCGGTAGGTGGTCCACAGGTTGGCGCTGTGCTTGGCGGTGTTGGGGAACACGTTGCCGTTGTTCGGCGACGGCACGTAGATGCCGCTCGGGCAGGTGCGGCCCGATACGGCGCAGACAAAGCCGTTGTCCTTCAGTTCCGAATCCAGGTAGGTGTAGCCGCCGTACAGGCTCCAGGCATCGGTCAACTGGCCATTGAAGCCCAGCTCGAAGCCGTTGATTTCCTTCTTGCCGGCGTTCTGGCTGGTGCCGTTGTCGATGGTCACACGTGCGTTGTTCATCACGGTGTGGAAGATCGCCGCGGTCAGGTTCAGGCGGTTGTCGAGCAGGTCCCACTTGGTGCCGAGTTCGAGGTTCTTGGTGTCCTGCGGCTTGAGGTCGGCCACAGCCGCGCTCAGACCGTCGGAGCCGTCACCTCCGTCCATGCCCGGCGGGGTCGAAGAGGTGCCCCAGGACAGGTAGATGCTGCCGTTGGCCGCCGGCTTGAACACCACGCCGGCCTGGTAGTTCAGGAAGTCGTTGTCATTGCGCACGCGGGTCGGCGCCGCACCGGCCACCGGCGTGGTCAGGGTGGTGCGGAAGTCGTCGTAGCGCAGGCCGAGATTGAAGCTCCACTGTGCGTTGAGTTCGATGGTGTCGAACAGGTACGCCGAGGTGGTCTTGGTGCGCTGTTCGACGTCCAGCGCCTTGTCGCTGCGATACACCGCGTGGGTCGCAGCCCACGGATCGTTCGGGTTCGGATTGGCGAAGCTGGTGCAGTTGTAGCCGGTGGCCGCGCCGGTGGTCGGGCACTTGCTGTTGCCGGTCAGCGGGTTACTGGTGCCCGGGGTCATCAGGTAGCTGCCGCGGGTCATCTTCTCGTCGCTGTACTCCACACCGGCGCTGTAGCTGTGCTTGAGCGCGCCGGTCTGGAACGCGCCGGTCAGGCCCAGCTGGTCGGCGAAGCTCTTGACGTCGACGGCGCGGCTGTTGGTACGGCGCCACAAGGTGCCGTAGTTGTTCGGGTTGCCCTGGCTGTCGTCCGGCTGGGTCCACAGGTAGTCGTTGCTGGTGTTGCCCAGGCGCGCGATGTTGCGCAGCTTGTGGCCACCGAAGTCGTAGCTGGCGTCCAGGGTGCTGATGTCGGCGCGGGTGCGCTGGAAGTCACGGTCGACCAGGCCGTAGTAGTTGTTGCGGTCCGGCACCATCGGGCGGCCATCGACCCACTTCGAGGCCGGCGCACCGTTCGGATTACCGTACGGGAAACCACCTGCATCCGGCAGGTCATCGCTCTGCATGTGGTAGTGGCTGGCGATCAGCTGTGCCGGACCGTTCAGGCCGAACGCGATCGACGGTGCGATGCCCCAGCGGCTGACATTGGCAGCGTCGCGGCCGGCGATGTCCGACTCGTGCTTCATCAGGTTCAGGCGGGCGGCGATGCCATCGCCCAGCACGTAGTTGGCGTCCACGGTGCCGCGCGCGTAGCTGTCGGTGCCGATGCCCATGCTGGCGCTGGTTTCGTTCTTCAACTTCGGCGTCTTGCTTACCAGGTTCAGACTGCCACCACCGGAGTCACGGCCGCCGTAGGCCGAGCTCGGGCCCTTGACCACTTCCACCTGCTCCAGGTCGAAGATCTCGCGCGTCTGCGAGCCGACGTCGCGCAGGCCGTCGACGAACACGTTGCTCTGCGAATCGAAGCCACGGATGAAGGGGCGGTCACCGGTCGGGTTACCGCCTTCGCCGGCACCGAAGGTGATACCCGGGACCATGTGCAATGCGTCCTGCAGGTTGGTTGCACCGGTTTCGGCGATCAGCTTCTCCGAGACGATCGACACCGACTTCGGGGTGTCCAGCAGCTCGGCGGTGAACTTCGGCGAGGACGGATTGAACCAGCTGCCGCGCACCTGCACCTTGTCCAGGTCGGTGGCCTTGCGGGAGCTGGCATCGGCGCTGTCGGCGGCCTGTGCGGCCAGCGGTGCGAAGCCGGCGGCAAGGGTGGCGGTAGCGAGCAGGGAAACGCGCGGGGCGTGCTTGCGGGACGTGATGTGGGTCATGGTCTGGGTGGCGGTGGCTTGGATCGGGAAAGGGCGAGCGCGAGCCGGCGCAGATGGGCGTGCGGCGACAGGCGGGAGGTGGGTTCTGTAGAGCCGAGCCATGCTCGGCTGGCAGGAAACGCAATCAGGCGCACGGCAACGGCCGCAGGGCGCCTCAGCTGGCGTGCGGTGCGGGCGGAGCGTGGCCGGGGTTCAACCGCAGTGCGGGATCGTGCAGCTGCCAGCGCAGGGCGTCGGAGCGCCACAGCGGAACATGCGCGACCAGGGCGGCGCGCGCGGGAGCCAGTCCGGTACAGGGCGTGGTGCCCTCGCCATCCAGCGGCGGCTCCGGTGCTGGCGCGGCATGGTGCGGGCACTCGTCCGCCGGCGGGGCCGGCACCGGCATGACCTGCTGCAGATCTTCAGCGTGTGCCTGCCAGCCGTGGGTAGCCGGGTTGCTGCCGCGTCCTTCGTGCAGTGCCGACCAGCCCAGCAGCAGCGTCAGCAGCACGGCCACGAGCAGCGGCCACCCTTGACGGGCAAGCTGGCACAGCGTGGCGGTGGGCGCGGGCGAAGCCATGGCGCGGGGGCGAAGTCGTTACGAAGATGTTACGTAGAATAACATCAACGATAATGATTCGCATGTGCGGGGCGTGACGGGCCGCTGGGGCCGCCCCGGAGCGGCCTGGGGACGCCCTCATGACGTTCCGGTAGATCCACCCCATGGGTGGATGCTCTCCCGCGGGGCGCCCTCTGGGGGGGCTCTCTGGGCCGAGCGCCGCCTCAATCCCGGTCGTCGCGGGTCCAGACAGCGTCGTGCTCGCGCTTCACCGGAAACTTGGGCACAGGGCTGTAGGCCGGGGCACACAGGGCGCGGCCGTCACGCACGTCGAAGCGCGCGCCGTGCAGCACGCACTCCACACTGCCCTCGGTGGTGTTGAACTCGCCCGAGGACAGCTCGAACTCTTCATGTGTGCACTGGTCTTCCAGCGCGTACAACTCACCGTCGAGGTTGAACACCACGATCGGCGTGCCGGTTACCTCGTCGAACACGCTCTTCATTTCACCCGGCAGCAGCTCGGTGCTGGCACAGACGAAGGTCCAGGTATCGCTCACGCGGCGGCTCCGGCCAGCGGCTTTTCCAGGATCTCGAAGCGCAGGTCGTCGCGCTTGGGAATGCCGAAGCGTTCGTCGCCGTACGGGAACGGCTTCTTGATGCCGGTGCGCAGATAGCCGCGGCGCTCGTAGAAGGCGATCAGCTCGTCGCGCACGTCGATCACCGTCATCTGCATCACCGGCACCTTCCATTCGCGTGCGGCGTGGGCTTCGGCGGCGTCCATCAGCTGCTTGCCGACGCCGCCGCCCTGCTGGGCCGGATCGACCGAGAACATGCCGAAGTAGCCCTTGCCATCGACATCGGCGACGTGGGCGCAGGCCACCAGCTGGCCATCGCGCTCGGCCAGCAGGATGGTGGAGCGCGGGCGGTCCAGGTCGGCCTGGATGCCTTCAGCGTCGATGCGGGCGCCGTCCAGCAGGTCGGCTTCGGTGGTCCAGCCGGCGCGGCTGGCGTCACCACGGTAGGCCGAGGTGACCAGGGCGATCAGGGCGGGGATGTCGGCCGACGTGGCGGCGCGGAAGGTCAGGGTGCTCATGGGGACATTCTAGGTGGAGCGGGGAAGGGCGCGGGAGGCAGCCGATTGGGGTGGCTTTGCCGAGTTTGGCCAATGCGCGGGGTTGACGCCATCTTCATTATTCGTTCATATCCATGGTCAGCACCCGCCCACCGTGAAGCAACGCGTGGCTGTCTGCCGGAGTGGGTGCCGCCTGGTCGAAGGCCAACTGCCGTTCGGCGCAGGTGGGGCACACAGGGACGTCGATCCAGGGAGGATCTTCATGCAGTCTGGCCTCATTTCTCATCCGCGCGCCGCAACGGCTGCCAAGGGTCTGCTTCTGGGTGTCTTTGCCCTGTGCGTGCTGGCACCGGTCGGCGTTTCCGCCCAGATTGTTCCCACCTGGCGCCAGGAGTACGACAAGCGGCTGAAGTACGGGGACATTGTCGAACCGCTGAAGGGCGAGGTCTTCGGCGAGCAGGTCAACCTCTATGACGGTTCGATCAGCTTCAAGGCCACGGATGTTTCGATTCCGGGCAATGGCAGCCTGACGATGACCTTGGGCCGCAGCTATCGCGATGGCGATCGCAGTAGTGAGAGCCCATTCTCGGATTGGGATCTGGATATCCCGTCCATGTCCGGCGTCTATGGCGATCTGCCGGAGACCGCTGCTGTCGGCTATTGGGCGCCCGCTGCGCGCTGCAGTACGGTGGCGGCGCCTCCGTCACTGGAGGTCTGGAACCGTCGCCGCACCCAGACCGTAAATTTCTATCCCAATACTTTCTGGGATGGCGTGCGCCTCTCCCTGCCAGGTGGTGGCGGTGAGCCGGTCCTGGGAGGCAGCGGTGATGCGCGTCAGCCGCAGCCACAGTTTGGCGAACCGGCGCCTTGGAATACCAAGGGCGGCTGGACGTTCAGTTGCCTGACCGCCCTGAAGAGTGGACAGCCGGGACAAGGCTTCCTTGGGCATGCTCCCGACGGCACTAAGTACTACTTCGACTGGATGGTCGCCAAGCCCCACAACGGTGCAACGCTGCAACCCTACGGACCTGAAAGCAATGCACTGCTGAATCGAAAGCTTGTGTTCCTGTACCCATCGCAGGTTGTGGATCGCTTCGGCAACTGGGTGCGCTACGAGTGGAGCGGCGACCGGCTGTTGCGCATGGTTGCCAACGATGGCCGCGAGATCAGCCTGGCCTACAACGCGAAAGGACTGATCGCATCCGCAACCGCTGCAGGGCGCACCTGGATTTACGGGTACACGGAGGCCGATATCCTGCGGACAGTGACGCTGCCGGACGGAACCCAATGGGTCTACAACCTGCCGCCGCTGTCAGTCACCCACAAGTACGCCGACTACATCGGGCAGGGCATCTGGGAGTACATGGACTACCCGGCCACATGCTCGCGCGTCAACAAGATCGTGGCCAGCGAGATCACCCTGAGTATCCAGCATCCGTCGGGTGCGTTGGGAACGTTCCTGTTCCGTCCGTTCCGCCATGGGCGCAAGAATGTGAAGCTGGATTGCCAGACCTCTGGTGACAATCACCTGTTTGCCGATGGCTGGAACTACACGCCGGTCTACCGTGACGCAATGTCGCTGGTGGCCAAGACCATCAGCGGTCCGGGGATGCCTACTGCACAGTGGACCTATCAATACACCAATCTCAATGGTGCCTACGCTCAGGACCTGGGCGGTCCAGTAATCCCGGTAGGCCAGGCGGAGCCGAAGATCACTACCGAGACGTTGCCCGATGGTGTCGTTCGCGTCTACGAGTTCGGCAAGGAAGTTGCCTACAACGACGGCCTGTTGCTGTCCACGACAACGCGTGCGGGTGGCTCGGTCGTGCGCGTTGACCGCAACAATTACTATCCGGATGCCCAGCTGGATGCGGCACCCTTCCCGAAAGAGGCCGGCAAGGACTTCAAGTACGGTGCGAGCGATCTCAAGGCCCATTACAACCGCCCCGTTCAATCCACTGTTGTGGAACAGGATGGCGTGCAGTTCACCCGCACCGTGCAGGCCTTTGATGCATTTGCGCGCGAAGTCACCGTCGTCGAAGCGAATTCCGCTGGCCAGAGTCGCACCAGCAGCACCAGCTACTACGACAATCCCGCGCTATGGGTGAACGGCCAGACGGCGCGCAGTGTGCTCAATGGCATCGAACAGTCCCGCACCGAATTCGATACGGCCAAAGCACTGCCGCTGCGCGCCTACGCATTTGGCCGCCTGGCGCAGCAGGTGACCTATGCAGCCGACGGCACGGTTGCCTCGGTGGCCGATGGCCGTGGAAATACCAGCCATCTGTCGGGATGGAAGCGTGGTGTTCCGCAGCAGCTCCGCATGCCGGCCACGCCCGAAGCGCCCAATGGTGCGGTGCGCACGGTTGCCGTGGACGACAACGGTTGGATCACCTCGCTGACCGACGAAACCGGCGCAACCACCAGCTTCAGCTACGACAGCATGGGCAGGCTGCGCAGCCAGCAGTTCCCTGGCGGCGACAGCGTGAACTGGAATGGCGTAACCATGGACCTGCAGCGACTGAGTGGCGCGCAGCTGGGGGTGCCCGCCGGCGCATGGAAGCACTCGCGCACGCAGGGCGGGCGGCGCACGGATACCTACCTGGATGCGATGTTCCGCCCGGTGCTGGTGACCGAGAACGCCAACAACGTGCTGGACAGCGCCGTGGTGACCCGCTACGACACCAGCGGCAAGACCGTGTTTGCCTCGTATCCCACGCGGCAGCTCTCCGATATCAATGCCGCCCTGACCGGCACCACGACGCAGTACGACGCGTTGGGCCGCCCCACCGTGATCAGTCAATCGTCCGAGCTTGGGGCACTGGTTACCCGCACCGAGTACGTGGGCAACCTGTCGGTGAAGGTGACCACCCCCCGCGGCCAGGCCACGACCACTCGTCACCTTGCCTACGACCAGCCCAGCTACGAGATGCCGCTGACGCTGCAGCACCCGGAAGGCGTGGTGACCGAGATCCAGCGCGACACGCTGGGCAAGCCGCTGGCGATCACCCGCCGCAATGCAGACGGCAGCCAGTCGCTTACCCGCCGCTACGTCTATGACGGCTACCAGCAGCTGTGCAAGACCATCGAGCCGGAAACCGGTGCGACCGTGCAGGACTACGACGCGGCAGGCAACGTGCTGTGGTCGGCGGCCGGCACGGGTTTGACCAGCACGACCGACTGCAACCGCAGTGAAGCCCTGGCCAGCGGACGTGCGGTGAAGCGTAGTTATGACGCCGCCAACCGCCTGTCGACCCTGATCTTCCCGGATGGGCGCGGAAATCAGAACTGGTCCTACGCGCCTGATGGTCTGCCGGCCGAGATCAGCACGCAGAACGATCCGGCCCGGCCGATGGTCGTCAACCGCTACCAGTACAACCGCCGCCGCCTGCTCAGCGGCGAAACCCTGCAGCATCCGGATCTGGGAAGCCTGAGCCTGGTATATGGCTACGATGCCAACGGCACACTGGCCAGCAATACCTATCCGGGTGGGCGTGTCGTCAGCTATACGCCGGACGCACTGGGTCGGGCGACGACGGTCGGCGGCTATGCGAAGGAGGCCAGTTACTTTGCCAATGGCGCGTTGGCCCGCTTCGTGTATGGCAATGGGATCGTGCACACGTTGACCCAGAATGCCCGCGGGCTGCCCGACCGCAGCCGCGATGCCACCGCAGCGGCCGCAGTGCTGGATGACAGCTATGACTACGATGCTGGCGGCAACGTGATGGCCATTTCCGATGGCCTGCCCGGGGCGCCCGGTAACCGGGACATGACCTATGACGGCCTGGACCGGTTGCGGACGGTCACTGCACCGGGCTTCGGCAACGCATTGTATGAGTATGACGCGCTGGACAACCTACGCCGTGCCAAGGTCGGCAGCCGCGATCGTACGCACTACTTCGATCCGACCAATCGGCTGGTCAACGTGATCGAAACCGGAACCGGGGCAACCGTGACCGGTCTTGGCTATGACGTGCAGGGCAATCTTTCGGTGCGCAATGGTCAGGCTTTCGCGTTTGACTACGGCAACCGGCTGCGCGCGGCGGGAACAGCAGAGAGCTACGAGTACGACGCCCACGGTCGCCGGGTGAAGGCTGGTGCCAGTGGCAAGGGGGCAATCTACTCGTTCTACGACAACGGCGGCGTGCTGCGATTCCAGCGCAACGAACGTACCGGCAAGCAGACCGACTATCTCTACCTGTCAGGCAGCCTGGTTTCCCAGGTGCATGGTGAAGCGGCACCCAGCGTTCCCGCGCTGAGTGCGCCGGGCTACATCACCCAGGGCAGCGTGAACCTGACCTGGAGCCCGGCCGGTGGTGCCAACCGCTATGAGTTGCAGCGTGCCCTTGCGGGCACCTGGAGCACGGTCTTCGATGGCGCGGCGCAATCGTTCACCAGCACCGGCCTGGTCACGGGGACCTATCAGTTCCGCGTGCGCGGCTGTCGTGCGGTGTGTGGCGGATGGAGCAATGTCGCGTCAGTGGCCGTGGCATTGGCGCCATCCACCGTGCCGACCCTGAACGTGCCTGCCACAGCCTTCAACGGCAGCTACAACGTAGCTTGGTCTGCGGCTTCCGGTGCTGAGCGCTATGAGCTGGAGGAAAGCGCCAATGGTGGCGCCTGGGTCCAGGTGCATAACGCCATCGGTCAGTCCAAGGCCTTCAGTGGCAAGGCAGCGGGAAGCTACAACTACCGGGTTCGCGCATGTAACCCGGTGGGGTGCACGGGATACAGCGCCACGGCTGCGGTGACGGTCGTATATCCGCCTGCCACTGCGCCCGGACTCTCTGCGCCGGCACGCGCTGCGCCGGGCAGTATCGGCATTGGCTGGAACGGGGTGGCTGGTGCCACGCGTTACACCCTGCAGGAGAGTAGCAATGGTGGCGGATGGGTCACGCTGTTCGACGGCAACGCGGGTTCCTATGCCACCGCTGCGCGCGGTGTGGGCAACTATGGCTATCGGGTTGCCGCCTGCAATGGCGCGGGCTGCGGACCGTGGTCGGCTACGTCGACGGTAGCGGTGATCGGGCCGCCGACGATCGAGCCGGTGATCAGTGCGCCGGGCCTGGTGAACGTGCCGCAGTACAGCCTGAGCTGGTCGGTGCCGGCCAACAGCGAGAGCTTCGTGCTGGAGGAGAGTGCCAACGGTGGTGGCTGGACGGTGGTGCATAACGGCGGCGGGAACAGCTTTGGTGCCAGCCGTGGCAAAGGCAGCTACGCCTATCGCGTGAGGGCGTGCAATTTCGCGGGGTGCAGTCCGTACTCGGGAGTCGTGACTGTCGCGGTGGTGCTGCCGCCGGGGGCGACGAGTCTCTATCTAGCAGAGTGGTTGACGACCCGCAGGCCGCCCTATCAGGTCCAGTGCTCTGCAGGATGGAGTCTGGTGGCAGACGCAACCGAGTATCAGCTTGAAAGCGGTGGCGGTGGCAAGCGTCTTTACACGGGCCCCAAGACCTACGTGCAGTCGAATGGCGGGACCTACTGCGCGCATGAGTATCGCGTGCGTGCCTGTAATGCAGGCGGTTGCTCCCCATGGTCGGCCGAACGGCCGGTCACCCAAGGTGTACTGAGCTGGGACTAAGCCATGAATGGACTCTCTTCGCTGTTGATTCGGGCGGTACTCGCGGTGGTGGTGCTGGCGGCCTGCGTGGCTCCGGCAGTCGCCCAGGAAGTGGTCGAGTACATCCACACTGATGCACTGGGTTCACCGGTGGCGATCACCGATGCCAGCGGAAACGTCATCGAGCGTGCGGTGTATGAGCCGTATGGGGCGGTGGTGAATCGGCCGTTGAAGGATGGGCCGGGATATACGGGGCATGTGACGGACTCGGGGACCGGGCTGAGTTACATGCAGCAGCGGTACTACGACGCACAACTTGGGATGTTTATCTCAGTTGACGAGGTGACGCCGCATGATCAACAGCATGAACATTTCAACCGCTACTGGTACGCGCGTGGAAATCCGCAAAGGTACCTCGATTCGGACGGGCGAGCTCCAACTGACAAGGTTGAGCCGCCCCCAGAGACGACCACGCTGCCAACTGTCAACGCGATCGCTCCGCCAATGCCGATGCCTGTCGCGCCAGTGAGGGCAACGCCGACCTCCCTTCCGCGCATTTCTTTGCCAGCGCTGGGTGGATTTGTTGTCCCGCGTGTGGTCTTGTTGCCTGTATTGTTGCTAACGCCTAACGAAATGGGGGCGTCTCCATGCGAGATGCCCGGTGGCCCCCCCTGTGGCGAGTTGGCTCAGTACTCAAAGGGAAAAGAGAACGTCCGCGACTCGGGGCTTCGTGACCTAACGGATGAAGAAGTAAGTAGGCGTGCTCGACAGCCAGGAATTTCTGGCAAGGAGAAGCGGCGATATCAGACAGAGGAAAAGGCTAGAGGTCTTAGGAATAAAACAAAACGTGAAGAGAATGGGTGAGGTCTAGAATGTGGTACTGTGCTCATGCGGTATTTTTCTATCAATATGAAGGGCAGGATTCATTTGTCGTGCACGAGAATGTGTACTTGATTGGTGCGGAAGACGAAGAAAAGGCTATGTTTAAGGCGAAGTCGATCGCCCTTGAGTATGAGCAAATTGGTGTGGATAGCTATCTTGAATGTGATGGGAAAAGGGCGGAATACAAATTCTCGGGAATTAGGAAGCTGATTTCTGTTCAGGTTGATTCCGATGTTGCAGATTCTTCTGCAATTTGCTCTGGGGTGGAGCTCACTTACTCTGTGATGGAGGTTGGGAGTATTCTCGACGTTGAGAGAATTGCTCGCGGTGAATTAGTTGCTGTTAACTACATTGAGTGATGTGTGTTTCCAGTTTTTGCTTCTATGCCAGGGGGCTCGGTTTTTTTATCCATTGATTGGTTTTCCGTGATGGAAGTGGGGGCTGTGGTTTGCCGGGGTGCTGCTTTCTATGATGTGCCCATCG
This sequence comes from Stenotrophomonas sp. SMYL86, assembly GCF_036320025.1. Lineage (NCBI taxonomy): Bacteria > Pseudomonadati > Pseudomonadota > Gammaproteobacteria > Lysobacterales > Lysobacteraceae > Stenotrophomonas > Stenotrophomonas sp. SMYL86. Next base: position 179,330 of record NZ_JAWIRU010000006.1, on the reverse strand, counting down.
GCCAACAAGAAACGCCGTAGTTCCCTGCGGTGTTTGCATCTATCCCGTGCTTCTTCCGGAATATCACCCTGGCAACTTCCGCACCTTGGTCGGCGCGGTCATGAGCCGCTCGATCTCGACGTGCGTGTTGTAGAACGCCAGCGAGGCATGGCAGGTAGCCGCGACGCCGAAGTACTGCAGCAGCGGCCACGCGTAGCTCGGGCCCGAGCGCGCTTTCATTCTGTCAGGTCGGGCAGGGTTGCGAGGTCGTGGGCAAGCGCGCCATCGATCAGGAACAACACCACTGTGGCCTTCTCCGGCGCTTCGCCGAGGTTTCCCGTGGGGTTCTCGCACGTGCTTGACTCTGGTGAATCTTCATCCAAGCAACTTACGCACCGTGGTCAATGCGGTCATGAATCGCTCGATCTCGGCGTGCCAAGTCGAGCGGGGTGGCTAGGTCTTGCGCAAGCGCGCCATCGTTCAGGAACGAGACTACGGCAGCCTTCTCCAGCGCTTCGCCGATGCGATGCTGAACAACGATATGACGTCTCGGCATCGACTTAGCAATTTCATGGGGTTCTTCAGGGTCGAAGGGCGGCTTGACGCAAAGCGTCTTGATAAGCAACTCTCGGGAAAGTGACTGGGTTCGGTTTCGATGAAGATCAAAGTTCTTCTATCTGCTGCCTTATCGATGCCGCTTCTTGCCTCCTGTGTGCAGGACCGCAGTTGTCTTCTTCGGGTGGCCAACCAGGACCGCGACAGCTCCTCATCTCAGAAGATCCATGCTGATATGGATGAGGTAATACATTCGCGCCCTGTGGATGGGGCGCGGGAAGTGAATGCAGAGTTGGTGGTATCGCAGCTCGAACTCTCTCGGGAAGGTCGGAGAAATAGAAGGATCTTCTATGTATTGACTGATGGTGGCGGGAGATTATTGAATGCGGGGACTTGCGGTATTGACGAAGACCAGTGTGCCTCGGTCATTGTGAAGCGAATGATCGGGTTCTGTGAAAGGATGTAGATTGCGGGTGCGCTAAGTTTTGGGAGGGGTTTCAGTGAAGAATTCCCAAGTGCTTGATCGCTTTGGGCTGCTGGTCGATATTATTGTGGCGGTGCTTTGCTTGTTGGGGCTTACAGCCTGCGGCGGAAGAGATGAAGGTTTGGGTGTGGTCATAAATCATGGGTCGGGAAACGCAGCGGCTAATCACTACGCACTGGCGCTCGAGTCAGTTTTCAGTTCTTCCGAGAGTGTGCCGGAAGCGCAAATATGCAGGGTGCATTTAATTGATGTCAGGAAATCATTTGAACAGGCTGGAAGCGAAAGGGCGAGGGTATATTTCGTCTTGGCCGATCATCAAGGTGTCGTCAGGTCGGCGGACACCTGCGGGCTTCCTATGAATGAGTGCGTGACGATTATTGCCGAGAGGTCGAGGGTGGGCTGTCGGCTGGAAAAAGAGTTGGATCTCCACTGATTCGGGCGGTACTCGCGGTGGTGGTGCTCGTGGCCTGTGTGGTTCCGGCAGTCGCACAGGAATCCGTTTCCATGTTCGGAGGCTGCAAGAGATGGCGAAATGCAAGCTGGATGCTGAGTATTCAACCGCGTGGAGTGGTCGAATCCAATCATGCCTGGCTGCTGTGGTTCTTTCGCTGGGGTTGCAGGGTTGTGATTGGTTTTCGGATCCGGTGATTGTTGTAAAGAATGTTGGAAGGGACGTGATTTATGGCGTCAGCTTGGAGGTTGGTGGTGGTGTGGTAGGCGTAGGATCAATTCCTGTCGGTGAAAGTAGGGTTGTGAAGCCTGAGGTCGCTACTGATTCCTCACTTCTTGTAACTTACTACGAGAGCAGTATCCGCGTGGTTTGCCATGGGGATGTGTATTTTACGAATAATCTCTACGTCAAGATTGGGGTGGATGTGGGTGGAGGGGTTTGCCGTATTGCAGAAATTGCGGATTGATTTGGTCTGCGAAGCGTGTTTGACGAGTTTTTATAGCGGGGCGCCAGGGTGAAGAGCGATGAAAAGCCTTGTTGAAAGCTTCCCCATTTGGACTTCCATCATTCTAGGTGCCATGTGGATAAACGCATTTGCGGCTCACAGGATGTTGCTTAAAATCGAGCGTGAACGGCCGGAAGTACTCGCTGCAGTCGGAATCATCAAGGTTGATTGGTGGCTTAGGTGCTTGCGCGGTATTGCAGTGCTTGCCCTTACTTCCAAAGGGCAGACGCTCCATCAGGGGGACCGGTGGGTGTTGAGGGGCGTCGTGATGATGTACGTCTTCTTGATTGCCTCCGGGGTATCCATGCTTGTTGGCATGTAAAAGACGGCGCCTCAAGGCCGTTGATGGTGGATGGATCGGCGTTACGGTGAGATTGCCCGTTCCTGGCATCACTCGGTGTTTCCCGGTCACGCCTCTGCTTGCTTGCGTCCAGCGCGCAATAAAAGAACGCCGCAGTTTCCTGCGGCGTTCTTGTACTTTCCTGGTTCTGGCGAATCCTCAGCCCAGCAGCTTGCGCACCTTGGTCAGCGCGGTCATGAAACGCTCGATCTCGGCGTGCGTGTTGTAGAACGCCAGCGAGGCACGGCAGGTAGCCGCGACGCCGAAGTACTGCAGCAGCGGATGCGCGCAGTGCTGGCCAGAGCGCACGGCCACGCCTTCCAGATCCAGAAGGGTGGCCAGATCGTGCGCATGCGCGCCGTCGATCAGGAACGAGACCACGGCGGCCTTCTCCGGCGCTTCGCCGATGATGCGCAGGCCGTCAACGCGGCGCAGCTCTTCGGTGAAGTGCGCCAGCAGTTCGGCTTCGCGTGCTTCCACGTTCTCCTGGCCAAGCTGCTGCAAGTAGTCGGCAGCCACGCCCAGGCCGATGAAACCGGCGATGTTCGGGGTGCCGGCTTCGAACTTGTGCGGGGCATCGTTGAACACGGTGCCGTCGAAGCTGACTTCCTTGATCATCTCGCCGCCGCCGAGGAACGGCGGCATCGCGTCCAGGTGCTCGCGGCGCGCCCACAGTGCGCCGGTGCCGGTCGGGCCGCACATCTTGTGGCCGGTGATGGCGTAGAAGTCGCAGCCTATCGCGGCGACGTCGACCTTGCGGTGCGGCACGGCCTGCGAGCCATCGACCACGGTGATGATGCCGCGCTTGCGCGCTTCGCGGCAGATCTCGCGCACCGGATTGACCGTGCCCAGCACGTTGGAGACATGAGTAACCGCCAGCAGCTTGACCTCCGGGGTCATTGCCGCGCGCAGCGCATCCAGATCGAGTGCGCCGTCAGGCGTGATCTCGGCCACGCGGATGGTGGCGCCGGTACGCTGCGCGACCAGCTGCCACGGCACGATGTTGGCGTGGTGCTCCATGCGCGTGATCAGGATCACGTCACCGGCCTTCAGCCGTGGCAGCGCCCACGAGTAGGCCACCAGGTTGATGGCGAAGGTGGTGCCACTGCACAGCACCAGGTCGCTGGGACGCACGTTGAGGAAGCGCGCCAGCTTGTTGCGTGCGCCTTCGTAGGCATCGGTGGCCTCGCTGCCCAGTGCATGCACCGCACGGCTGACGTTGGCGTTGTAGCGGCGGTAGAACTCGTCCACCGCGCCGATCACCTGCACCGGCTTCTGGCCGGTGTTGGCATTGTCGAAATAGACCAGCGGCTTGCCATGCACTTCACGCATCAGCAGCGGGAAGTCGAGGCGGACGCGGTCCCAGTCGGGGGCGCCGGCGCGTTCTTCGATCGGTCGCGGCGTGGACAGGTTCATGCCACACCCGCCTCGGCGAGGGCCTTGTCCAGGCGACGTGCCAGCTGCGCACGCAGCGCGTCCGGCAGGACCTTCAGCGGCTCGTGGCAGAACGCGGCGCTCAGCAGAGCCTGCGCCTGTGCCTGCGGCAGGCCACGCGAGCGCAGGTAGAACAGCGCATTGGCATCGAGCTGGCCGACGGTCGCGCCGTGCGCGGCCTTCACTTCATCAGCGTCGATCACCAGCGTCGGCTGGGTGTCGATCTCGGCATCGGCCGACAGCAGCAGGTTCTTGTTGGACAGGTTCGCGTCGGTGCCATCGGCGCCTTCACGGATCTGGATGCCACCATGGAACACCACGCGGCTGCGGTTGGCGGCGACGCCGCGCCACAGCAGTTCGCAGGCGGTATCGCGTGCGATGTGGTCGATGCCCAGGCGGGTTTCGACGTGGCGGCGGCCATTGCCAAGCAGCACGCCGTTGGCGGTCAGCTGGGCATTGTCGCCTTCCAGGCGCACGTTCAGTTCATGGCGGCTGAGCGCGGCGCCCAGTTCCAGGTCGACGCGGTGGTACTGCGCGTCGCGGGCCAGCACCGCGTCGGTGCGCAGGAAGCTGGTCTGGCGCGCGCTGCCTGCCTGCACGCGGGCGTGCTTGAGCACGGCATCACGGGCGACGTGGGCATGCAGCACGGTGTTGTCCAGGTGGGCGGAGTCACCCACGCTGAAGCGGTGCTCGACCACGCCCAGGCTGGCGCCGGCACGCAGTTCGATCAGGTGACGGTGGTGCCAGGCCAGGTCGGTGTCGCTGGCGACGCTGGCGAATACCAGCTGCAGCGGCGTTTCGACCTGCACGCCTTCATCCACGCGCAACACCACACCTTCATCGGCCAGCGCGGCATTCAGGCGGGCGAAGATCTCCTCGCTGCGTTCGTAGCGGCGGCCAAGGAAACGCACGGCGTCTTCGCCGGAGGCCAGTGCGGCCGACAGCGGCTGCAGCTGCACGCCGGGCGGCAGGGCCTGCACGTCGCTCAGCGCGGCATCCAGGCGACCGTTGACGAACACCAGGCGCGGCGCCGGGATGTCGTCCAGCAGCGTGGCGTCCAGCGCCGGACCCTGCAGCGGTGCCGCAGCGAACGCACGGCGTTCAAGCTGGCGCAGCGAGGTGTACTTCCAGGCTTCGTTGCGGGCGGCCGGCAGGCCGTCGCGCAGGGCCGCATCCAGCACTTCGCGGCGCGCATCGCTGCCGCAGAAGGCCTGGGCCATCGAATCAAGCAGGGCGCTCATCAGACCGCCGCCTCGGGCACGACCCGGTCCTTCAGGAAATCATAGCCGTGCGCTTCCAGTTCCAGCGCCAACTCCGGGCCGCCACTCTTGACGATGCGGCCATCGGCCAGCACGTGCACCACGTCCGGCTTGATGTAGTCCAGCAGGCGCTGGTAGTGGGTGATGACCAGGAACGAGCGGTCGGCGGCGCGCAGTGCGTTGACGCCGTCGGCCACGCTCTTCAGCGCGTCGATGTCCAGGCCCGAGTCGGTTTCGTCCAGGATCGCCAGCTTCGGTTCGAGCACGGCCAGCTGGAAGATCTCGTTGCGCTTCTTCTCGCCACCGGAGAAGCCTTCGTTGACGCCACGGTGCAGCAGTTCGTCCTTCAGGTGCAGCACGGCCAGCTTCTGGCGCACCAGCTTGAGGAACTGCATGGAATCGAGTTCTTCCTCACCGCGCGCCTTGCGCTGGGCGTTCAGTGCCGCGCGCAGGAAGTAGGTGTTGTTCACGCCCGGGATTTCCACCGGGTACTGGAACGCCAGGAACAGGCCGGCAGCGGCGCGCGCTTCCGGGTCCTGCTCCAGCAGGTCGACGCCGTCGAACTGCACGCTGCCTTCGGTCACTTCGTAGCCGTCGCGGCCGGCCAGGACATTGCCCAGGGTGGACTTGCCGGCGCCGTTCGGGCCCATGATGGCGTGCACCTGGCCGGGCTGGACGTCCAGCGACAGGCCCTTGAGGATTTCCTTGTCGCCGATGCGGGCGTGGAGGTTTTCGATCTTCAGCATGGTGGGGGTTTCCGTGGGGCGGGCCGCGGCCCGCCGGTAAAGAGAATGCGTTTGCGAGGGGCAGGGGCGGGCGGTCAGCCCACCGAACCTTCCAGCGAGACTTCCAGCAGCTTCTTGGCTTCCACCGCGAACTCCATCGGCAGTTCGCGGAACACCTGCTTGCAGAAGCCGTCGACGATCATCGACACCGCGTCTTCCTGGCTGATGCCACGGGCGCGGCAGTAGAACAGCTGGTCGTCGGAAATCTTCGAGGTGGTGGCCTCGTGCTCGACGGTGGCGCCCGGGTTCTTCACCTCGATGTAGGGGAAGGTGTGCGCGCCGCACTGCTTGCCGATCAGCAGGGAATCACACTGGGTGTAGTTGCGCGCGCCATCGGCATTGCGGTCCACACGCACCAGGCCGCGGTAGGTGTTCTGGCCGCGGCCGGCGCTGATGCCCTTGCTGACGATCTTGCTCTTGGTGCGCTTGCCGACGTGGATCATCTTGGTGCCGGTGTCGGCCTGCTGGCGGTGATGGGTCAGCGCCACGGAGTGGAACTCACCGACCGAGTCGTCGCCCAGCAGCACGCAGGACGGGTACTTCCAGGTGATCGCCGAGCCGGTTTCGACCTGGGTCCAGGTGACCTTGCTGCGCGCACCACGGCACTCGGCACGCTTGGTGACGAAGTTGTAGATGCCGCCGACGCCGTTCTCGTCGCCCGGGTACCAGTTCTGCACGGTGGAGTACTTGATCTCCGCGTCTTCCAGCGCGACCAGCTCGACCACCGCAGCGTGCAGCTGGTTCTCGTCGCGCATCGGCGCGGTGCAGCCTTCCAGGTAGGACACGTAGGCCTTGTCCTCGCACACGATGAGGGTGCGCTCGAACTGGCCGGTGTGGCCGGCATTGATGCGGAAGTAGGTGCTCAGTTCCATCGGGCAGCGAACGCCTTTGGGAATGAACACGAAGCTGCCATCGGAGAACACCGCCGAGTTGAGCGCGGCGAAGTAGTTGTCGCCCACCGGCACCACGGTGCCCAGGTACTGGCGGACCAGTTCCGGGTGTTCCTTGATGGCCTCGGACATCGAGCAGAAGATGATGCCCTTCTCGGCCAGTTCCTTGCGGAACGTGGTGCCGACGGACACCGAGTCGAACACCGCGTCCACCGCCACGCCGGCCAGCTTGGCACGCTCGTGCAGCGGCACGCCCAGCTTGTCGTAGGTGTCGAGCAGTTCCTTCGGCACGTCATCCAGCGAGGCGTACTTCGGGCCCTTCGGCGCGGAGTAGTAGCTGAGCGCCTGCAGGTCGATCGGCGCGATCTCCAGCTTGGCCCAGTCCGGCATCGGCATGGTCAGGAAGTGGCGGTAGGCGTCCAGGCGCCACTGCGTCATCCACTCCGGCTCTTCCTTCTTGGCCGACAGGGCACGGATGGTGTCCTCGTCCAGGCCCGGCGGCAGGGAGTCCGATTCGATCTCGGTGATGAAGCCGGCCGAATACTTGCGGCCGAGCTGCTCGTGGATCTCGCGGTTGGGGGTGTCGTCGTGGGCGACGTTTTCGATGGTTTCGGTGGCCATGGGGGGGCTGCCTACGGATCAGGAGACGACGTCGACAGCGATGGTGCGGCGCTGTTCGTCATCGGCAAGGGGGAGAGGGGGCAGGATCTGCGCAAGGGTGACATCGCGCAGGGCCTCGGAGACCACGTCGTTGATCAGCCGCCAGCTGCTGCGCGCGCCGCACTTGGGCGCCATGCCGCACTGGTGGTGGTCGTGGCTGCATTCGGTCAGGGCCAGTGGCCCTTCCATCGCTTCGACCACTTCGAACAGCGAGATCTCGATGGCCGGGCGGGTCAGGCGGTAGCCGCCACGGACGCCGCGCAGGCCTTCAACCAGGCCGGCCTGGGCCAGCGGCTTGAGCACCTTGCTGACGGTGGGCGGCTCCAGACCGGTGAATTCGGCCAGCTCGGTGGCACTGAGCACCTCGCCCGGACGGGCGGCGAGCACGGTCAGCACGACGGTGGCGTAATCGGTGAGTTTGGTGACGCGCAACATGGGGATGCGAGTGGTTCTTAAAGCGGACTGAAATTGTACGCTTTTATTCGCCACCATCCAACCCGGGCATTCAGCCGGCGCTGGGGCCGGGCCGGGAGGACACACCGGGGCCGGTGCCAGGGCGCAATGCTGCGCCAACGGGGTGATTTTCGCAATCACCCGGAATGGGCGAGAATCCCTGTTCCATTCGCTGCAAACAGCCCGTGCCGATGCCGAAGAAGATCCAAGCCCGCAAGTCCGCCATCCATGGCAACGGCGTGTTCGCCGTGGCCCCGATCAAGCAGGGCGAGCGCGTGATCCAGTACAAGGGCCTGCTGCGCAGCCACGGCGACGTTGATGCCGATGACAGCGGCGACGTCGAAAGTGGCCATACCTTCCTGTTCACCCTCAACGACGACTGGGTGATCGATGCCAACTACAAGGGCAATGACGCGCGCTGGATCAACCACAGCTGCGACCCGAACTGCGAGGCGGTGATCGAGGAAGACGAGGACGGCGACAGCCGCGGCGACAAGGTGTTCATCGAGGCGCTGCGTGACATCAAGGCCGGCGAAGAGCTGACCTACAACTACGGCATCACCCTGGCCGAGCGCCACACCGCCAAGCTGAAGAAGATCTGGGAATGCCGCTGCGGCTCGCCCAAGTGCACCGGCACCATGCTGCAGCCCAAGCGCTGACCCGCAGCGGGTAGTGGGGGGGGCGGGGGGGGGGCGGGCGGGGGGGGGGGGCGGGCGCGGCCCGGGCGCGGCGGGACGGAGCCCCC
>NZ_JAWIRU010000006.1:43689-170780 GCF_036320025.1 Stenotrophomonas sp. SMYL86 | reverse complement strand
CCGCCCCCCCCGGCGGGTGTCGGGCGGCCCGCGGCGGCCAACACCCCACACCCCCCCCCCCCCCCCCCCCCGGCACTACCTTACTTACCCAGCACGCCTGCCGGCACCAGGTTGCCCAGGTTCTGGTTGAAGGTGACCACCAGCTTGCCGTTCTTCACCTGCGCCGACTGCACCTGCAGCGCGCCGAGCAGGCCGGCCACGGCCGGGTCCAGCTTGTAGATCGGTTCGCGCTGGGCGTAGTCGCTCAGCCAGGCATTGAGCAGGCCGCGGGTGCGCGAATCGAGGCGACCGCCCTGGTTGGCCGGGGTGAAGTCATCCACGCTGGGCTGCTGCAGGTGGAAGCCCTGGGTCTGCGCGTCGTAGCGCAGACCACTGCTGAGCTTCACCGTGCCCAGCTTGGCCGGGTTGCCACCGGCGGTGGCCAGTGCCACATCCATGCCCAGGTTCAGCCGCTCGCCGGCCGGAAGACTCAGTTGCGGGTGACTCATGGTCAGGGCGATCAGGCCGCCGAGGGCGTCCTGGGTGCGTGGGAAGCTGCCATCGAGGTACTGCTGCACGTCACTGGCGCCGACCGACAGTTCGCGGCCGGAAATGGAAGGGGCGGCCTGGGCGCCGATCGCAGCGGCGATCAGTACGGTGGAGGCCGCGAGGCGGGTCATCAGGGAACGCAGGCGCATGGCGGTGACCGGTGGATATGAATGGACGAATCAAAGAGTAGCCGTGCCGGCTGAATCGCGCGTGCATGCCGCTGCAACGGTTCAGTCCACCGTTGGCCGCAGTTGCGCCGACTGGATCTGCCAGGCGCGGCCATCGGCACGGGGTTGCACCCGGTACCAGCCACCGAAGCGGAAGGTGCCCTCAGGGGTCACTGCGCGGATCTGCACCGGAACCTCCAGCAGCTGCGGCGGCTGGTGACCGTCGCGCGCGATCGGTAGTTCGCTGGTCAGGCGCAGGCTGCGCACGTCCGTGAGCTGGCGCAATGCGGCATCGTCGGCGCGTCGTGCATCGCTGGGCGGGAATGTCCACGCGGCGTCGACGGCCTTGCGATCGCGATTGAGCAGGGCCATGACATAGGCATTGAGCATTCCCGCCGGCAGCTCGGCCTCGGCCGCGACGGCGGCAAACAGGGGATCGACATCGATGGCCTGCACGGCCGGTGCATCGCCTTCTGCGGCGGTCTGTGACTTCGTGCGGGCAGCCGCCTCGGCCGTGGCCGACGGTGTGGCATCCGCCGGATGAGGTTGCGATGGCGACCGGGAACAGGCCAGCAGCACCAGCGGTGCGAGCAGTATCAGGAACCTGCGCATGTCTGCCTCCTCCCCGAGGCGAACGGAAGGAGGCAGTGTATCGGCTGTTCCGCGATCAGCGGGAGGAGGGCAGCTGTTCCAGTGCATCCAGCGCCGGCAGCACCTGCGTGGCGATGGCGGCCAGGGCATGCCCTTCGGTGTCGGCGTGGCGCTGCACGATGTCGCGCAGCAGCTGGGTGGCGATCACCAGCGTCGCGCGCTCGTCGCCGCTGATACCAGCGGTGCGCGGCGCCGCTTCCAGCAGGCGCATCAGGTCGCGGCTTGCGCGATGTTCCAGTTCGATGGTGCAGCGCCCGGTGCACTGCAACCCGTCCTTTTCGATGGGGGTCACCGAGATCCGGTAGCGGGTGGAGGGGCTGGCCATGAGGGTGTGCTCGCCGTAGCTGTGGAGGATGTGCCCACCTTAGGCAAGGCCGTGCCCGGCGGCGATGGCCGGGGCTGCACGCAGTGTTCCACCCGGTACGTTCCGGGGCCGCAACGGACCACGCCCAGCCAATGGCGACGGGCCTGTACGCGCATTCCCGGGGATGCGGCAACGCTGTGTTGCGGGCTGTGGTTGGGACAAAAAAAACGGGACGGCCAGAGCCGTCCCGTCGGAATCCGCGTTGGGGCGCGCGCTTACAGCGCGGCGTCCTTCAGCTTCTTCAGCGGACGCACCTTCAGCTTGGTGGTGGCCGGCTTGGCAGCGAACCACTGCTCTTCCTTGGTGAACGGGTTGATGCCCTTGCGCTTCGGCTTGGCCGGCACATTGACGGTGGTGATCTTCAGCAGGCCCGGCAGGGTGAAGGAGCCAGCGCCCTTCTTGTGCACCGAGGAGGCGACGGCGCTTTCAAGCGAGGCCAGCACAGCGCGGACGTCCTTGGCGATGACGCCGGAGGCTTCAGCGATGTGTGCAACCAGGCCGGACTTGGTCAGCACTTCCTTGATCGGCTTCGGAGCGGCCGGCTTGGCGGCTGCCTTCGTCGCGACTTTCTTCACTGCCTTCTTCGGGGCAGCCTTCTTAGCGGTCTTTGCCATGGTTTCCTGTTCCGTGAACGGTTGGTTGTTTGGTCGGCGCCGAACCCCGTCGGCAAGCGCAATGTAGGGCAACTCTCGGGCGCCGCCAATAGCCCGAAGCGCGGAAAGTGCATGTTTTTTCATATCCAGGCCGATTCAGTACATGGCCGGCAGTGGGGGAAGGGGGTGTGGCAGCGCGCGCGATAGCCCGCGCCCGCCCGTCGGAGGAATGCGCGAAACCACTGAAAACAAGGGAAAAATGCGCGCCGGTCTGGTGAAGAAGTGACCAGTTGTCCGGTTTCCGGCGGACCTGTGGCGTGCGGCGGAGCGACGCAGGGCTAACGCCTCCCGTGCGAAGGTGACCGTTCATCACCGTCACGCAGGAGCAGCACATGGGAATCTCGCGACACGCCACCGCGCACTGGGAAGGCGATCTGAAGTCGGGCAAGGGGCAGTTGAGCACGCCGCAGAGTGGGCTGCTGGACAAGACCCGCTACGGCTTCAACAGCCGCTTCGGCGACGAAAAGGGCACCAATCCGGAAGAACTGATCGCTGCCGCGCACGCCGGCTGTTTCACCATGGCGCTGTCGGCCAAGCTCGGCGAAGCCGGCTTTACCCCGACTTCGCTGGATACCGAAGCCAAGGTCGATCTGTCGCTGGAAGGCGGCCCGCAGCTGTCGCAGATCCGGCTGAAGGTGAAGGCGGTGGTGCCGGGCATCGACGCGACGCAGTTCCGTGCGATTGCCGATGACGCCAAGCAGAACTGCCCGGTATCCAAGGCGCTGAGCGCAGTGCCGATCAGCCTGGAAGCCGAGCTGGGCTGAGGGTAGTGCCGGCCGCTGGCCGGCAACCGCATGATGTCGAGGTCCAGGTAGCAGCCGGCCAGCGTTATGGCGGCCTTCCTGGCCGCCACCCTCCGGGCCGTCGCATCCGACGTTGGCAGCGGCTCCTGCCGCTGCCTTCGGCTCTACCACCCCCATCACAATCACCAATCAAGGGTGCCGGTAATCACCGTCTGCACCTGGCCACCGGACCAGACTTCCCCGTCTTCATCGACGAAAAGGGTCAGGCGCGCGTCGTGGCCGACTTCGCGGCCCTGGCTGACTTCGAACGGTGCGCGACCACGGGGCAGCGCATCGCGCAGGTCCAGCCATGCGGCCAGCACCGCATTGGCAGCACCGGAGGCGGCGTCCTCGAAGCGGCGTCCATTGCCGACGAAGGCACGTACCGCCAGATCGAAGCCCTCGCTGCCATCGCTGAAGGCATAGGCGAACACGCCCATGCTGTCGGTGGACTCGGCCAGTGCGGCCACCGCATCCCAGTCCGGCTGCAGCGCGCGCAATGCGGCCTCATCGGCCACCTGCACCACCCACCAGCTGCGTCCGCCCTGCATCCGCGCCGGCGGCAGCGTGCCCAGCGGCCAGTCCTTCAGTGCGGCCTGCAGGCGTGGATCGGCCGCCTCGGCAGTCTCGGCCAGCTGCGCGCGCGGCGTGCGGATGGCGATGCGCTGCTGCGCACCTTCACCGCTGACGCGCAGCGGCAGGGCACCGGCAATGCCGTCCTGCACCAGCACACCATCGACCGCTGCGGCCAGGCCGGCCTGCAGCACCGCATGCGCGGTGCCGACGCTGGGGTGGCCGGCAAACGGAACTTCCTTCTGCGGGCTGAACATGCGCAGCCGGTAACTGGCACCGGCGACCTGCGGCGGGAACACGAAGGTGGTCTCGGGCAGGCGCGTCCAGCGCGCGATGGCCTGCATGCTGGCGTCGTCCAGGCCCTCGGCATCGAGCACCACGGCCAGCGGATTGCCGGCGCCGGCGCGCGGGGAAAACACATCCAGCTGCAGGAAACGGCGGGTGGACATCAGGCGGCACTCCAGTAAACAGGCCGCATAGCGTAGCGCGGGGCACCCAAAAGGGGACGGAGGGAATTAAGTCGCTTTTGCCCCATGTGCCATAAGCGACTTAATTCCCTCCGTCCCTTTTTTCCGTGCGCTACCAGCGGATGTGGCCGTCGATGACCGCCTGCACCTGGCCGCCGATCCAGACCGTGCCCTGCGCATCGACCTCGACCTGTACGCGGCCGTCGCGGCCGACTTCGCGGCCCTGGCTGGCCAAGTAGTGGCCCTCGCGGCCCGGCAGGGCATCGCGCTGCCGCAGCCAGGCACCGATCAGGGCATTGGCGCTGCCGGTCACCGGGTCCTCGGGTACGGCGGCCGCATCAGCGGGGCAGAAGGCGCGCACCACCCGGGTGTGGTCGCTGCCAGCTTCGTCGGCGAACACGGCCAGGCCGGTGGCATCAGTGGTGAGGCTCCAGTCGGCCAGTGCGGCCATGTCCGGCACCAGGTTGCGTACGGCGGAGGCGTCGCGCAGCGGCAGCAGCCACCAGCGAGCGCCGTTGTCCCAGAGTTCGGGTACGTGCCCGCTGGCAGCCAGCGCCAGCAGCGCTTCCGGCGCTCCGTCCGCCGCTGTGTCCAGTTGCTGCGCCGGTGGGCTGGCCAGTTGGATCTGCAGTGCCTCGGCCGGGCCGCTCACCCGTACCGGCAGCAACCCCGCCGCGCATTGCTGCAGCAGGGCACCGTCGCGTGGTTGCGCCAGGCCGCAGGTCACCGCCGCCCAGGCGGCGCCGACGCTGGGGTGGCCGGCAAATGCCAGCTCGCGGGTCGGGGTGAAGATGCGGATGTGGTAGTCGGCGCCCGGCGCACTGGGGCGCAGGAAGAACACCGTCTCGGACAGGTTCAGCCAGGCGGCCAGGGCCTGCATCTGGCTGCTGGAGAGCTCGTCGGCGTCCAGGATGACGCCCAGTGGGTTGCCGGTGCCGGGGCGGGGGGCGAAGACATCGAGCTGCAGGTAACGGAGGACGGCCATCTACGGGGATATTGCGCTTAGAATCAAAGGTTCCGCCCCCGAGGGCGGCTTCCCCACATTCTACATAGCCAATCCATGTCAGCTTCCCCCCTTGTCGATCGTTGGATCGTACTGAAGTTCGGCGGCACCTCGGTGTCGCGTCGTCATCGCTGGGACACGATCGGGAAGCTGGCGAAAAAACGTGCGGAAGAGACTGGCTCGCGCGTGCTGGTGGTGGTTTCGGCGCTGTCCGGGGTCACCAATGAACTGACCGCGATCGCCGATGGCGCGCCGGACAGCCGTGATCGCGTGGCGGCGCTGGTCGAACGCCACGAGGCCTTCCTGGTTGAACTCGGCCTGGGTCGCGAGGTGCTGGCCGAGCGCCTGGCGGCGCTGCAGGGGCTGCTCGACGACGCGCGCGCGGCCACCCGGCCGCTGCAGTGGCAGGCCGAAGTGCTGGGCCAGGGCGAACTGCTGTCCTCCACCCTGGGCGCGGCCTACCTGCACGCCTCGGGCCTGGACATGGGCTGGATGGATGCCCGCCAGTGGCTGGACGCGATGCCGCCGCAGCCGAACCAGAGCGACTGGTCGCAGCGGCTGTCGGTGAACTGCCAGTGGCGTGCCGATACGGAGTGGATGCAGCGCTTCCGCGCGCAGCCAACCCGCCTGCTGATCACCCAGGGCTTCATTTCGCGGCATGCCGATGGTGGTACCGCCATCCTCGGCCGTGGTGGCTCGGATACCTCGGCGGCGTACTTCGGTGCGCTGCTCGGTGCCAGCCGCGTGGAGATCTGGACCGATGTGCCGGGCATGTTCAGTGCCAACCCGAAGGACGTGCCGGACGCACGCCTGCTGACCCGCCTGGACTATTACGAAGCGCAGGAAATCGCCACCACTGGCGCCAAGGTGTTGCACCCGCGCTCGATCAAGCCGTGCCGCGATGCCGGCGTGCCGATGGCCATCCTCGATACCGAGCGCCCGGAACTGCCGGGCACCAGCATCGATGGCAGCGCTGCGCCGGTCCCGGGCGTGAAGGCGATCAGCCGCCGCAACGGCATCGTGCTGGTGTCGATGGAAGGCATCGGCATGTGGCAGCAGGTCGGCTTCCTGGCCGATGTGTTCAACCTGTTCAAGAAGCATGGCCTGTCGGTGGACCTGATCGGTTCGGCCGAAACCAACGTCACCGTGTCGCTGGATCCGTCCGAGAACCTGGTCAACACCGATGTGCTGGCCGCGCTGTCGGCCGACCTGTCGCAGATCTGCAAGGTGAAGGTGATCGTGCCGTGCGCGGCGATCACCCTGGTTGGCCGCGGCATGCGCTCGCTGCTGCACAAGCTGTCGGACGTGTGGGCCACCTTCGGCCGCGAGCGCGTGCACATGATCTCGCAGTCGTCCAACGACCTGAACCTGACCTTCGTCATCGACGAAGCCGATGCCGATGGCCTGCTGCCGATCCTGCATGCCGAGCTGATCGACAGCGGTGCGATGCCGGTGGAAGAGACCGAAGTGTTCGGCCCACGCTGGCGCGAGATCGCCGGCACCGTGCGCCCGCGTGGCACGCCGTGGTGGCGGGGCCAGCGGGCGCACCTGCTGCAGCTGGCCGACGCCGGTACGCCGCGCTATGTCTACCACCTGCCGACCGTGCGCGCCCGTGCCCGCGCGCTGGCCGCGATCAAGCCGATCGACCAGCGCTACTACGCGATCAAGGCCAACAGCCACCCGGCCATCCTGCAGCTGCTGGAAGCCGAGGGCTTCGGCCTTGAGTGTGTATCGCACGGCGAACTGAAGCACGTGTTCCAGCACCTGCCGGAACTGTCGCCCAAGCGTGTGCTGTTCACCCCCAGCTTCTGCCCGCGCAGCGAGTACGAAGCCGCGTTCGCGCTGGGCGTGACCGTCACCGTCGACAACGTCGAAGCGCTGCAGCGCTGGCCGGACCTGTTCCGCAACCGCGAGCTGTGGCTGCGCGTGGATCTGGGCCGTGGCGAAGGCCACCATGCCAAGGTCCGCACCGGCGGCAAGGACTCCAAGTTCGGCCTGCCGATCGCCCGCGTCGATGAGTTCGTGCGCGCGGCCACCGATCTGGGCAGCCGCGTGGTCGGCCTGCATGCGCATCTGGGCAGCGGCGTGGAAACCGCACAGCACTGGCGCCTGATGTGCGATGAGCTGGCCGGTTTCGCCCGCCGCATCGGCAGCGTACACACCATCGATATCGGCGGTGGCCTGCCGATTCCGTACAGCGACGAAGACGAGCCGTTCGACCTGGACGCCTGGGCCGAGGGCCTGGCCGAGGTCAAGGCGCTGCATCCGGCATTCCGCCTGGCGATCGAGCCGGGCCGCTACCTGGTGGCCGAGTCCGGCGTGCTGCTGACCCATGTCACCCAGGTGGTGGAGAAGGACGGCGTGCGCCGTGTTGGCCTGGATGCCGGCATGAACGCACTGATGCGCCCGGCCCTGTACGACGCCTGGCACGACATCGAGAACCTCAGCCGCCAGGGCGGTTATGCCGAAGCGGCATTCGACGTGGTCGGCCCGATCTGCGAATCCAGCGATGTGTTCGGCAAGCGCCGCAAGCTGCCGGTGTCGACCGCACCGGACGACGTGATGCTGATCGCCGATGCCGGCGCCTACGGCTATTCGATGGCCAACACCTACAACCAGCGGATGCTGCCGCGCGAAGACGTGATCGAATGACCACCGCGCGCGCCCTGCACCCGCCCACCGACACGCCCCGCGCCATCGCGCGGGCCCGTGCCTGACCGGATACACCATGACTGCTTTCGACAAACACCAGGTTTCCCGCTTCCGCTTCGTCCGCTGCGAATTCGCCGCGGACACCGGCGTGGCCAAGCTGGTCTACGCCTTTGATGACGGCCCGGAGATGGTGGAAACCATCACCGTGCCGGGCGCCCCGTTCGTGCTGGACGAAGCGCGTACCGCCGCTGTGCAGCGCGCGCTGCAGCTGCTGCACCTGATCGCCGGTGTCAGCTACTACAAGGCGGGCGTGCCGGAGACGGTCAGCATCGACAGCTACGCCATCGATGCCGATACCGCTGCGCTGGTGGAGACGGTCTACCTCAATGGCCTGGGTGAATTTGCCTACCGCAACGGCCTGAACCTGCGCGGGCGCTTCCGCCTGCCGGTGCAGGGCGAGGCAGTGCAGGCGCCGGTGCTGGGCCTGCAGCCGCACGCGCTGGTGGCGATCGGTGGCGGCAAGGATTCGCTGGTCAGCATCGAAGCGCTGCGCCGTGCCGGCGTGGACGAGACGGTGACCTGGATCGGTGGCTCGCAGCTGATCCGTGCCTGCGCTGAACGCACCGGCCTGCCGACGCTGAACCTGGGCCGCGCGCTGGCGCCGGAACTGTTCGAGCTGAACCGCCAGGGTGCGTGGAACGGGCATATCCCGGTCACTGCGGTGAACTCGGCGATCATGGTGCTGGCCGCGCTGCTGCAGGGCGTGGACCAGGTGGTGTTCTCCAACGAACGTTCGGCCAGCTACGGCAGCCAGATTCCGGGCACCGGCGAAGTGAACCACCAGTGGTCCAAGGGCTGGGCATTCGAGCAGGCGTTCGGCAGCCATGTGCAGACGCACGTAGCGGCGGACCTGCAGTACTACTCGCTGCTGCGCCCGATGTCGGAGCTGGCAGTGGCCCGCCAGTTCGCCAAGACCGATTTCTACGACGCGCATTTCTCCAGCTGCAACCGTAACTTCCACATCCTCGGCGAGCGCCCGGTGAACCGCTGGTGCGGTGTCTGCCCGAAGTGCCATTTCGTATTCCTGGCGCTGGCCCCGTTCATGCCCAAGACGCGCCTGGTGCGCATCTTCGGCCGCAACCTGCTGGACGATGCCGAGCAGGCCGGTGGCTTCGATGCACTGCTGGAATTCCAGGACCACAAGCCGTTCGAGTGCGTGGGCGAAGGTCGCGAATCGCGTGCGGCGATGGCGACCCTGGCGCAGCGCCCGGAGTGGAAGGAAGACGTGCTGGTGAAGCGCTTCTGCAATGAGATCCAGCCGCAGCTGGATGCCGCCGAACTGGAACTGGCACCGCTGCTGCAGCTGCAGGGCGAGCACCGGGTTCCGGCTGCGCTGTGGGAACGGGTGCGTGAAGATTTCGAAGCTTGAAGGAAAGCGCGTTGCGCTGTGGGGCTGGGGCCGTGAGGGCCGCGCCGCGTTTGCGGTGCTGCGCGAGCGCCTGCCCACGCTGCCGCTGAGCCTGTTCTGCCCTGCGGCCGAAGTGGAGGCCGCGCATGCGGAAACACAGGGCGTGCTGGACGTGCGTGGCGAGCCTTCCGCTGAAGCGCTGGCCGCGTTCGATGTGGTGATCAAATCGCCCGGCATCAGCCCGTACCAGCCGATCGCGCTGGCCGCGGCGGCGCAGGGCACCACTTTCATCGGTGGCACTGCGCTGTGGTTCGCCGAGCATGCGGGTGCCGATGGCATCGTGCACGACACCGTGTGTGTGACCGGTACCAAAGGCAAGAGCACCACCACCGCGCTGGTCGCGCACCTGTTGCGCGCCGCCGGCCACCGCACCGGCCTGGTCGGCAACATCGGCCTGCCGCTGCTGGAAGTGCTGGACCCGCAGCCCGCACCCGCGTACTGGGCGGTGGAACTGTCCAGCTACCAGACCGGCGAAGTGGCGCGCAGTGGCGCCCATCCGCAGGTAGCGGTGGTGCTGAACCTGTTCCCGGAGCACCTGGACTGGCACGGCAGCGAGCAGCGTTACATCGACGACAAGCTGCGGCTGGTGACTGAAGCCGCACCGCGCATCGCCGTGCTCAATGCCGCCGATCCGCATCTGGCTGCGCTGTCGCTGCCCGATAGCGAAGTGGTCTGGTTCAACCAGCCGCAGGGCTGGCATATGCGCGGTGACATCGTGCATCGCGGCGAGCAGGCCGTGTTCGATACCCGCAACACGCCGCTGCCGGGTCGCCACAACCGCGGCAACCTGTGTGCGGTACTGGCGGCGCTGGAAGCGCTGGGGCTGGACGCCGTGGCGCTGGCACCGGCGGTGCAGGATTTCCGTCCACTGCCGAATCGCCTGCAGCGCATCGGCGCGGCCGATGGCCTGACCTACGTCAACGATTCGATCAGCACCACGCCGCATGCCAGCCTGGCCGCGCTGGAGTGCTTCGCCGGGCAGCGCATCGCGTTGCTGGTGGGCGGGCATGACCGTGGCCTGGATTGGACCGATTTCATGCAGCACATGGCGCACGACGTGCCGCCGGTGGAGATCGTGACGATGGGCAGCAACGGCCCGCGCATCCACGCGATGCTGCAGCCGCTGGCCGATGCCGGTCGCTTCGGTCTGCACGCGGCGGCGGATCTGCCCGAGGCAATGGCGCTGGCACGTGCCGCGTTGGGTTCTGAAGGCGGGGTGGTATTGCTGTCGCCGGGCGCGCCGAGTTTCGGCGCCTACCGTGACTACGTGGCGCGTGGCCGCCACTTCGCCGAGCTGGCTGGGTTTGACCCGGAGAGCATCAGCGCGATTCCCGGGCTGGGTATCGCTTGAAGGTAGTGCCGGCCGCTGGCCGGCAACCTCCGGAGAAATTCATCCACGCATGGCGTGGATCTACTGCTCCTCATCGATGAACGCGTAGCCGCCGTCGATCAACTGCTGCAGGTACGCATCGAAGCTGGGCGCGATCACCGCATAGCTGTCCGGATCGTGCAGGTAGCGCACCACCTGGCCGACCGTACCGCCCGGCGCGGGATCAAAATCCAAGTACAGCATCGAGGTGCCGCCGTTGTTCATGCAGTGCGAGAAGCACAGGCGGCGGTTCATCGGCAGATCGGCGTCGATGCCCTCACCCAGGATCTCCGGCTCGTCATCCAGCCACTCTTCGTAGATGGAACGGATGCTGTCGTCCCACTGCTGCTGGTCCTCGAAGATCTGCGCGACCGAGCGCAGGTAGTAGGGGTAATCGCCCACATCTGAACCCAGCATCAGCACGCAGACCTCACCGCCGGGATACTCGCGGAAATGGGTGCCATCCACGCGGGACAACAGTTCCACCAGGCTGTCCGGCACCTGCGGCCACTGCGCTCGCAGGCGCTGCAGGTCTTCGGCGCTGGCGCCCTGGACCCAAGCCCACTGCGGGGCATCCTCGGCAGGCAAACGCGGAACAAGGCCAGACAGGAAGCGATCAACAAGATTCATGCGAAAAAAGGGGACGGAGGGGATTAAGTCGTATCCAACCACACCTGCGTCACGTCGCCAATGCAGAATGCGACGCGGGAGGGGTGAATACGGCTTAATCCCCTCCGTCCCCTTTTTCTTGCGGAGCAGGCGCATGAATCGTTGGCGATGCGGTGTGGCGGTGGTTCTGGGGCTGGCAGCGATGCCGGCGTGGGCGGCGATGAAGACGCAGCCGGTGGAGTGGAAGCACCAGGGCACGACTTTCAGCGGCGTGCTGGTCTATGACGACGGCGACAACGATAAGCGCCCCGGGCTGGTGATGGTGCCGAACTGGAAGGGCGTGAACGAATCGGCGGTCGAGAAGGCCAAGCAGCTGGCCGGCGATGACTACGTGGTGCTGGTGGCCGATGTCTACGGCAAGGGCGTGCGGCCGAAGACCGATGCCGAGGCCGGCCCGATCGCCAGCAAGCTGCGCAACGACCGGCCGCTGCTGCGCGCACGTGCGCTGGAGGCGGTGAACGTGCTCAGGGCGCAGGCCGGCAAGGTGCCGCTCGATACCCGTCGGATCGGTGCGGTGGGCTTCTGTTTCGGTGGCACCACGGTGCTGGAGCTGGCCCGTGCCGGTGCGCCGCTGGCAGGGGTGGTCAGCCTGCACGGCGGGCTGGGTTCGCCGCTGCCGGCACAGGCTGGTGGCAGCCACCCGTCGGTGCTGGTGCTCAACGGCGCCGACGACAAAAGCGTGACTGCCGAGGACATCGGCAGCTTCCAGAAAGAAATGAACGCGGCCAAGGTCGATTGGGAATTCACCAACTACAGCGGCGCGGTGCACTGCTTTGCCGAGCGCGATGCCAACAGCCCGCCGGGCTGCCAGTACAACGAGCGCGCGGCGAAGCGTGCGTGGAAGGCGCTGGATGAGTTCTTCGAGGAGCGCTTCGAGAAACGTTGAACCGTGCAGCGGTTGGGCCGGCCGGTGGCCGCCATTCCCGTGACATCCGCAGCATCATGAGGTTGCCGGCCAGCGGCCGGCACTACAATGCGGTCAATGCGAACGGTCGGCAGCCACCGGAATGCCGGTTTGGTGGGTGCCGACCGTTGGTCGGCACGCCTCAACCCATCAATGCGAACGCTGCACCGCGTAGCGGGCCAGGCCGCGCAGGGCCGCCACGGCATCATTGTCGGCCAGGCCATCGAGCGCGCGCTCGGCGGCCTCGGCATATTCCTCGGCACGCGCGCGGCTGTAGTCCAGGCCGCCAGTAGCGCGGATCGCGGCCAGCACTTCCGGCATCGCCGAGGCGTCGCCGTCCTGCACGATGGTGCGCAGGCGCTCGCGGGTGGCGTCGTCGGAGTGGGCCATCGCGTGGATCAGCGGCAGCGTCGCCTTGCCCTCGGCGAGGTCGTCACCCAGGTTCTTGCCCAGCTCCTCGGCATTGGCCGAGTAGTCCAGCACGTCGTCGGCAATCTGGAACGCGTAGCCCAGGTGCATGCCGTAGTCGAACAGGGCCTGCTGGGTGGCTTCGTCCACGCCGCTGGCCAGCGCGCCCAGACGGGTGCCGGCGGCGAACAGCACCGCGGTCTTGCGCTCGATCACGCGCAGGTAGGCGGCTTCGTCGGTATCCGGGTTGTGCACGTGCAGCAGCTGCAGCACCTCACCCTCGGCGATGCGGTTGGTGGCATCGGCCAGGATCTGCATCACCGACATGCGCTCCAGCTCGACCATCAGCTGGAAGCTGCGCGAGTACAGGAAGTCGCCGACCAGCACGCTGGGCGCGTTGCCCCACAGGGCGTTGGCGGTGCTGCGGCCACGGCGCAGGCTGGATTCGTCCACCACGTCGTCGTGCAGCAGGGTGGAGGTGTGGATGAACTCGATGATCGCCGCCAACTGGTGGTGGTCCGGGCCGGCCTGGCCGACCGCATGGCCGGCCAGCATCACCAGCATCGGGCGCAGGCGCTTGCCGCCGGCGGAAATGATGTGGTCGGCGATCTGGTTGATCAGCACGACGTCCGAGGACAGGCGGCGCCGGATCAGGGCGTCGACGGCGGCCATGTCGGCCGCGGCAAGCGACTGGATCTGGGGCAGGCCCAGGGCGGGACGGGTGTCTTCGGTGATGGTCATGCGATCAGGCTTTCAGGCTCATCGCTGATTATAGGCGTTGCCTGTGAATTCGGGCGCAAACCGGGCAGGCCGGCGTCCGCGGCCCGGCCACGGATGCCGCCTGCGTGAATACGTATGCAGGTTGCGCCATGCCCGTGAGGCCACCGCTAAGCTTGCGGCATCAGGATTTCGGCCCGCTCCCGGCGGGTCCCGCACGCCCGGAGGGGGGCTGTCGATGTCGCACTATCCATGGTGGCGCGGAGCCGTCATCTACCAGATCTACCCGCGCAGTTTCCTTGACGCCAACGGCGACGGGGTAGGCGACCTGCCGGGCATCATCCAGCGCCTGGACCACATCGCAACGCTGGGCGTGGACGCGATCTGGATCTCGCCGTTCTTCAAATCGCCGATGGCCGACTTCGGCTACGACATCGCCGACTACCGCGACGTCGACCCGCTGTTCGGCAGCCTGGACGACTTCGACCGCCTACTGGCCAAGGCGCACGGTCTGGGCCTGAAGGTGATGATCGACCAGGTGCTGAGCCATACCTCGATCGAGCACGCCTGGTTCCGCGAGAGCCGCCAGGACCGGACCAACCCCAAGGCCGACTGGTACGTGTGGGCGGACCCGCGCGAGGACGGCACGCCGCCCAATAACTGGCTGTCGCTGTTCGGCGGCGGCGCCTGGCAGTGGGAGCCGCGCCGAGAGCAGTACTACCTGCACAACTTCCTGGTCGACCAGCCGGACCTGAACTTCCATCACCCGGACGTGCAGCAGGCCACCCTGGACAACGTGCGCTTCTGGCTGGACCGCGGCGTGGATGGCTTCCGCCTGGATGCGATCAACTTCTGCTTCCATGACGCGCAGCTGCGCGACAACCCGGCCAAGCCGGCGGAGAAGCGCTTCGGTCGCGGCTTCAGCCCGGACAACCCGTACGCCTACCAGTACCACTATTACAACAACACCCAGCCGGAGAACCTGCCGTTCCTGGAGAGGCTGCGCGCGCTGCTGGACGAGTATCCGGGGGCGGTCAGCCTGGGCGAGATCTCCTCGGAGGACTCGCTGGCCACCACCGCCGAGTACACCCGCGATGGTCGCCTGCACATGGGCTACAGCTTCGAGCTGCTGGTGGACGACTACAGCGCGGCCTACATCCGCGATACGGTCTCGCGCCTGGAAGCCGTGATGACCGAAGGCTGGCCGTGCTGGGCGGTTTCGAATCACGATGTGGAGCGGGCGGTCAGCCGCTGGGGCGGCCACCCGGCTGACCCGCGCCTGGCGAGGATGCTGGTGGCGATGCTGTGCTCGCTGCGCGGCTCGGTCTGCCTGTACCAGGGCGAGGAACTGGGCCTGGCCGAGGCCGAGGTGCCGTTCGAGGCCCTGCAGGACCCCTATGGCATCACCTTCTGGCCCAACTTCAAGGGCCGCGATGGCTGCCGGACCCCACTGCCGTGGACCGACGCGCCGCTGGCCGGTTTCACCGCCGGTCAGCCGTGGCTGCCGATCCCGCCCGAGCACCGCGCCGCGGCCGTGGCGGTGCAGGAGCGCGACCCGGACTCGGTCCTGGCTGCGTTCCGCGGGTTTCTGGCCTGGCGGCATAGCCAGCCGGCACTCCTGCATGGCAGCATCCGATTCATCGAAAGCGCCGAGCCAGTGCTGCTGTTCGAGCGTATGCTTGCAGATGAAACCCTCCTGCTGGCCTTCAACCTGTCGGCCGAAGCGGTGAGCCATCCGCTGCCGCCGGGCAACTGGCAGCAGGTGGCGGTGCCGGGCCCGGATGCGGGCACGGTGCAGGGCAATGAACTCCAGCTGCCGCCGCGCGCGGTGTATTGCGCCCGACGCAGCTGACCGTTTTCTCCGGTGGCGGTACTTGCGGGGACGGGGCCGAAGCGCCCCGTCCCTTTTTTGTGGGTGGGCTTCCGGTGAAGGGCATCCACGCATGGCGTGGATCTACTGGGGATGGCCCTTATCCACGCCATGCGTGGATGGGCCTCGCCGACCAACGGCCGGCATGCGCGCAAAAGAAAACCCGCTGCCTGCGCAGCGGGTTTCCGATGAGTCGCTGCCGGCCAGCGGCCGGCACTACCCGGTCGTGGTCAGAACTTGTAGTTCACGCCCAGCATGTAGGTGCGGCCCCACTCGATGTATTCCAGCGGGCGGTCCTTGCTGCCGGCGTAGGTGCGGTACGGCTCGTTGGTCAGGTTGCTGCCCTGTAGCAGCAGGGTCAGCCCGCGCAGGCTGCTGCTGTCGCTGAAGGTGTAGCTGACCTGTGCATCGGTCACGTTCTCGCCCACCACGTAACGCAGGGTGCGATTGCCGTTGAAGTTGCCGATCTCACCGATGAAGTCCGAACGGCGGCGCTGGCTCACACGTGCTTCAAAGCCGCTGCGCTCGTAGTAGGCGGTGAAGTTGTACACGCGCTTGGACAGTCCCGGCAGGCTGATCGGGTCGGTGCCCACACTGGAGGCACTCTCCGGATCCAGGATGGTGATGTCGCTCTTGTTGAAGGTCGCGCTGGCCTGCACGCCGAAGCCGCGCAGGCTGTCGGTCAGCATCTCCAGCGGGAACGACCCGGTCAGCTCCAGCCCCTTCAACGTGCCGCCCTTGCCGTTCTGCGGCGTGGAGAAGGTGCCGGTGGTCAGCACCGGTGCGGTCATGCCCGGCGGTGGCACGTAGTTGCCGAGCAGGCCGCTGAAGTCGTAGTTGTCCACCGACTGCGTGTAGACGTAGCTCTTCAGGTCCTTGTAGAAGATCGCCGCAGCCACGTAGGCCTTCTCGCCGAAGTACTTCTCATAGGACAGATCCAGCGCGGTGGCGCGCCACGGATCCAGCAGCGGATTGCCACCGCTGCCACCGGGGCGGCCATTGTTGGTATCCACGCCGAATTCCAGGCCGGCACGCATCTGGTCCACGCGCGGGCGCGCGACCTGCTTGGCGGCGGCGAAGCGCAGCGTCTGCTGGTGCGGGAACATGAACACCAGGTTCAAGCTTGGCAGCCAATCCTTGTAGGTCTTGCCGGCAGAGAAGGGCTGGATGTTGCTGCCCGCCGGCTGCGAGCTGTCCCAGTAGCGCGAATCCGAGCTCTGGTCGGTGTGCTGCATCTGCACGCCGATGTTGCCGCGCACGCCGACCACGCCGATGTCGGTATTGATGTTCAGGCGTGCCCACGCCGTGGTGATCTTCTCCTCGACCGTCCAGGATTTCGGAATCAGGTAGTCCAGGTTGTCGACCGGGTTGAAGGTCATGTAACGACCGACGGCTGCCGGCACATTCCACGACGGGATGTAGCCAATGCCGGCGAAACCGAGGTTGACCGGGCGGTACTGCAGGTCCGGTGCGATGGTGGATTCGCCTTGGGCGCCGAGCAGGATGTTGCCTTCGGCCTGAGCCTTCTGCTTGCGACGGTCGGCATAGTTCACGCCCACGTCCACATCCGAGAACCAGCTGGACATGGCCTCGGGAACCGGCAGCGTCGCCGCCAGCTTGGCACCCTTCAAGCGGTCTTCGACCTCTGGCACCTTGCCGTAGCCGGAACCATAGATCGTGTTGGTCAGGAACAGGCTGTCCGGATTGGAATAGTCGCGCCCCGGCGTGATCTGCGAGAAGCTGTTGTTGTTCACCACCAGCCCGATCGTGTCGAACTGCGGACGCGGCACCAGCTGCAGGTTGTTTTCCAGATTGATCTCGCGGCGGGTCGCCTTGGAGTAGTTCAGGTCGGCGACCAGCTTCACGCCACCGACGTTGAACTCGTTGTTCCAGCCGAACGCATCGATCTTGTCCTTGCGCTTGTTGTACATGCCGCGCACCAGCGGGTATGCATTGTTGATCGTGCCGCCGGTGAAGCTTCCATCGGCATTGCGACCGACATTGCTGAACACCGGCAGGATCGCGTTGGGATTGTTGCTGTCCTCGCCGTTGCCGCTGAGGCTCAGCTCGAACTGGTTGGCGGTGTCGATCTGCTCGGCTTCGGTGTGGAACGCATCGAAGGTGCTGGTCCAGCTGTTGCTGGGGCGGAACTGGATCGTTGCCATCACACCGTCGCGCTTGTTGTTGCCGGTACGGCGCAGCGCCTTGATGCCATCGGTGAAGTAGGTGCCAGGTGCGATTCCGCGACGCTCGCCCTTGTCGGTGTGTTCGGTGGTCCAGGGCTCGTACAGGCCGACCTGGTTCTCCTGGATCGGCATGTCGCTGTGCGCATAACCAATGGCGATGCCCAGGGTGTTGTCGAAGAACTGGTCGATGTAGCTGGCGCTGAAACGGTTGCCATACGGGTCGATGTTGGCAGCGCGGCCCAGGGAGCTCTTCTGGTAGCGGCCGCTGACCGCGATCACGCGCTCGCCGAAGCTGAGCGGGCGTGCGGTCTGCATGTCGATGGTGCCCGACAGGCCCTGCCCGACCAGCGCCGCGTCCGGGGTCTTGTACACGGTCACGCCGTTGACCAGCTCGGACGGGTACTGGTCGAATTCGACGCCGCGGTTGTCGCCGGTGCTGACCACTTCACGGCCATTGAGCAGGGTGGTGGCGAAGTCGGGCGACAGGCCACGCACACTGATCACCTGCGCACGGCCGGCCACGCGCTGGGCAGCCAGGCCGGGCAGGCGCGAGATGGATTCGGCGATGCTGACGTCAGGCAGTTTGCCGATGTCTTCGGCGGAGATCGCTTCGACCACCGAAGTGGCGTCCTGCTTGATCGCGATTGCGTTCTCGATGCCGCGGCGGATGCCGGTGACCTGCACCGTATCCAGGTTGGTGGCGGCGGTGGCGGCCGGCGTGGTGGTGCTCTGCGTGGACTGTGCCGACGCCAGCGTCGGCGCCAGGACAACGGCCAGCGCGATGCTCAGCGCGCTGCGCTTGTGGTTCAACATTTTCCCCTCCCAGGCAATGTTGCAGATCGATTCGTGAACGTCCCGGAGTGACCGTGGACGTGCGACGCGGTGGCCGCTGTCGTCGCCGCTATGGTAGGCAGCGCGTTCTTCGCGGGAATCACCCTGCATACGTATTCAATGGCGTTTGCAGGGATGTAATCGCTTTCAGGTTCTGTTTGCGGTAGTGGCGGGGGGGGGGCGGGGCGGGGGGCGGTCGGCGGCGGGGGGCCCCCCCGCCCCCCCCCCGCCCCCGCCCGCCGCCCCCCCCCCCCCCCCCCCCCACTACCGGGGCATTCAAAGCGGCGTGAAACGAATGGCCTGCCCACCCCCCGGTGCCAGCACCAGCGTCAGCACGTCGGCGCTGGTCACATCTCGGGTTTCGCGCGCGAATGCGAAGGGATTGCTGCGGAAATCCGCGCCCTCGCCATCGCGGTAGATCTCGGCGCGATAGCGCACGCCCGGCTCCAGGAAGCCCAGCGACACCGGCAGCACGCGGCCGTGCTCGTCGGTGATGCTGCCGAGGAACCAGTCGCGGCTGTTGCGGTCGCGTCGCACGATCGTCACGTAGTCGCCCACTTCGCCATCGAGCACGCGGCTCTGCTCCCAGTCCACCGCCACGTCTTCGATGAAACGGAATGCCTCGCGATGCTGCAGGTAGTGCTCGGGCAGGTCGGCGGCCATCTGGATCGGGCTGTACAGCACCACGTACAGCGCCAGCTGGCGTGCCAGCGTGCTGGGAATGGCCTGGCCGTGGCGGCCCTTCAGGCTGAGGATGCCGGGGGTGTAATCCATCGGCCCGGCCAGCATGCGGGTGAACACCAGGTTGACCTCATGTTCCGGTGGGTTGGGCGGCTGGCCCCAGGCGTTGTACTCCATGCCACGTGCGCCT
Source organism: Stenotrophomonas sp. SMYL86 (assembly GCF_036320025.1). Classification (NCBI taxonomy): domain Bacteria; kingdom Pseudomonadati; phylum Pseudomonadota; class Gammaproteobacteria; order Lysobacterales; family Lysobacteraceae; genus Stenotrophomonas; species Stenotrophomonas sp. SMYL86. Next base: position 151,647 of record NZ_JAWIRU010000006.1, on the reverse strand, counting down.
TCGCGCGAGATCCAGTTGGGATAGGTGCGGCGCAGGCCGGTGTCCTTGATCGGCTCATGCGGGTTCACCGACAGATGGCGGCGTGCCGATTCCTGGACCACCTTCAGGTGGTGGCGCGCCATGAACTGCCCGTCATGCCACTCACGCCACAGCGAGCCGCCCGAGGGATTGCGGCGGTCGACCTGGCCGTCGTCACAGACGTAGCCGGTCTTGAACTGGTCCACGCCCAGCCGCGCGTACAGGTCCAGCGCAGCGTCCAGCTGCTCCTCGTAGTGCTCGATGGCGCAGCCGGTTTCATGGTGGCCGATCAGGTGCACGCCCTTGTTCAGGCCATACGCCGACAGCGCTTCAATGTCGAAATCGGGCGTGGCACGGGTGAAATCGAAGTCGTAGCCATTGCCCACCCACATGCCGTCCCAGCCCGGATTCCAGCCTTCCACCAGTACGCCACGGAAGCCGTGCGCGGCGGCGAAGTCGATCACCTTCTTCGTCTTCGCGGTGGTGGCCGCATGCTTCGGCCCGGTCGCCCAGCTCTCGTTGTCCAGGTGCATCGACCACCACACCCCCAGGTACTTGGCCGGCTTCACCCAGCTCACATCACCCAGCGCATTGGGCTCGTTGAGGTTGAGGATCAGGTCCGATTCGACCAGGCCACCGGCACGGTCGGCAATCTGCAGCGTGCGCCACGGCGTGGCGAAGGGCAGGGCGCGGCGCACCTTCCAGCCTTCGGCCGAGGGTGACAGCTGCGCGCGCAGGCGTTGGCCCTCGGTGCGGCGCAGCCACATGCCGGCGTAGTCGACCAGCGCAGCCTCGTGAATCGCCACGTGCAGGCCATCGCGGCTGCGCAGGGTCATCGGCGTATGCACCAGCGGAACCTCGCGCAGCGGCGTGCGCTGGTACAGATACTCGTAGTGGATCGGTTCGCCGGCAGGGATCCACCACGCGGTGGAATCCTGCGCGATGGCGAACTCGGTCAGCTCGTCATCGATGATGGCTTCGCGCAGGTTCGGCTGCTCGGGGAATACGTAGCGGAAGCCGAGGCCATCGTCGTACACGCGGAACACCACATCCAGCCGGCGCTTGCTGCCGGTGGTCTCGGCCAGCTGCACGGTCAGTTCGTTGAAGTGGTTGCGGGTGAGCCGGCGTTCGCCCCAGGGCTGTTCCCAGTTGTCATCGACGCTGCGTTGCTGTTGGCCGAGCAGGGCGAAATCCCGGTCCAGGCGCCCATCGCGCAAGGCAAAGCCCAGCTTCGAATCTTCCACCACGGTCTCGCCGAAACGCTCGACGCGATAGCGCGCGGTGCCACCGTCCAGCACCAGGCTGACCTTGAGCACCTTTCCCGGTGATTCGACGCTGGCCACCTGCGGCGCGGCCTGCGCCAGCGTGGCCAAGCCCAGCAGAGCCAGACCGAGCAGGTGCGCGAACACCGCGCGTACAGCAGTGGGTGACATCGGCATTTCCCCTCCCAAGGCGCCGTTGGCAGACCCGGACCATAAGCCAGCACGGCAGGCCCGCTACCGCGCAACGCCATGAATACGTATGCAGCTGGACGCAGCCGACAGCGCCGCGTCTACCATGGGGCCAAGGCACCTTGAGGGAGGGGCCGCGCCCGCCCGCCGGCAACGACGGTGCGGACCTACAACGCGTGCAGAGAGGGAGGGAGGCCGACGGGCGCAAGCCGGTCCGCCGCTTCGATGCTGAAGATCATTTGCCTGACCGCTGCCCTGGGGGCAGCGCTGGGATCGACCGCGCAGGCGGCCGACCTGCAATTCGACGGCCGCCATGCGCGCGCCGAAGCCGCTGCCAACGGCAGCTATGTGCTGCATGCGCCGAAGAGTGAGGTGCGTATCGCGCCCATGCCGATGCGCAGCCAGACCGGCAGCGTGATGTTCGATGCACTGTTCGCGCTGGCCCAGCAGGAGATGGACCAGGACCGCGTGGATGCGATCCGCGATCCCGCGTTCGACGAAGGCCGGCCGGTGCCATGCGAGTGCTTCCAGACCGGCGCGCGCTGGCCCTACGTGTGGACCCGCGATGTCAGCTTCGCCGCCGACCTGGCGCTGGCGCGGCTGGACCCGCAGCGCACCCGGCAGTCGCTGCAGTTCAAGCTCTCGGCAGCGCGCGATGGCCATACGCCCGGCCTGTTCGTCGCGCAGGACACCGGTTCCGGCGGCAGCTGGCCGATCAGCAGCGACCGGGTGGTGTGGTTCCTGGCGGCACGCCACCTGCTGGACGATCGCGCGTTTGCCGACCAGGTCTGGCAGGCGCTGCAGGGCACGCTGGCGCAGGACCGCGCGATGGTGTTCGACGCGCAGGTGGGCCTGTACCGTGGTGAGACCTCGTTCCTGGACTGGCGCGAGCAGACCTATCCGGACTGGACCCGCGAGGACGTGCGCTTCATCGGTGATTCCTACGCACTGTCCACCAACGTGCTGCACTACCAGGCACTGCGCCTGGCCGAACGCCTGGCCGGCCAGCACGGCGACGCCCGCGCGGCCGAGTACAAGGCGTGGGCCGATGCGCTGGCACAGCAGATCGATGCACGCTTCTGGCGCGAGGATATCGGCCAGTACATGAGCTACATCGGCGAAGCCGCGCACCCGGTGCCGTACGCCAAGGTCGATCTGCTTGGCTTGTCGCTGGGCATCCTCGCCGAGGTGCTGCCGCCCGAGCGCGCGCGCCGTGCACTGGCTGCCTACCCGATGGGGCCGGCCGGCAGCCCGGTGGTCTGGCCGCAGGAATCGCAGCAGCCGATCTACCACAACCGTGCGATCTGGCCGTTTGTCAGTGCCTACTCGCTGCGTGCGGCGCGGCAGCTGGATGATGCACCGCGCATCGCCGCCGAGATCCGTTCGCTGATGCAGGGCGCGGCGCTGGCCGGTTCCAACATGGAAAACTACGAACTGGTCAGCCAGGCCGTGCATGTCGAGGAAGGTGCGCTGAGCGGCCCGGTGGTCAACTCCGAACGCCAGTTGTGGTCGGTGGCCGGGTATCTGTCGATGGTGGTCGAAGGCGTGTTCGGCGTGCAGGACGATGGCCGCGTGCAGCCCAAGCTGCCGGCCGTGCTGGTGCCGGAGCTGTTCGGCACGCACCCCCGCATCACGCTGGAAGCCAACGGCAGGCGCTATGTGCTGGAGCGTCCGCAGAACGTGGGCGATGGCCTGCTGGTGGCCGGCAGCACCATCACACGTGGCACGACTACCACGGTGCAGCTGGTCGCTGCCCCGGCAGCAACCGGTTTCGCTGCCACGACTGCGGATGCCAACGCGCGTGCGCCCGCAACACCGGCGGCACCGCAGGCCCTGCGCATGGGCACGGGCTGGAACGTTCCGGTGCAAGCCGAGCAGGTTCTGTGGAAGGACGGCAGGGCCCTCGTCGCCAGCAATGGCCCGGTGCACATCAGCGACGATGGCCTGCAGCACTGCCTCAGCCTGACCCGGCGCGAGGGTGCATTGGAATCACTGCACAGCCCGACGCTCTGCGTCGGTCCGCAGCAGGTGCTGAAGGGCGAGGAACGCTGGCAGTTCACCGCGGCCCAGGCCGGGCAGGTGCGCCTGCGCCTGCAGTACCGCAACCCGAACGGGCCGATCAACACCGGCGTCACCGCTGCGGTCAAGCAGCTGGTTCTGCAGTGCCCGGGCCAGCCGTTGCAGCGGCATACGGTCACCCTGCCGCACAGCGTGGCGGTGCAGGATTCGACCTCGGCAACGTTCGCAGTGCCCAAGGGGCGGTGCACGGTCACGCTTGAAGATGGCTTCAACATGAGCGCGCTGCAGCACTTCGCGCACTACACCGGCGGCAAGGGCGGGCGTGATGGTGTGCTCAACCAGGCCCAGGTGCAGGCACTGACGGTGGCGCCGGTGACGATGGAAGAGGGTGCACGATGAGTCGTCCCGCCAAACCGCAGCTGTCGTTCTGGCAGATCTGGAACATGTGTTTCGGCTTCCTCGGCATCCAGTTCGGATTCGCCCTGCAGAACGCCAACGCCAGCCGCATCTTCGAGACACTGGGCGCGGACATGGACGCGGTGCCCGGGCTGTGGATCGCGGCGCCACTGACTGGCCTGCTGGTGCAGCCGGTGATCGGTTACCTGTCCGATCGCACCTGGACGCGCTGGGGCCGTCGCCGCCCGTTCTTCATGATCGGTGCGGTACTGACTACGCTGGCGCTGCTGGTGATGCCAAATTCGCCGACGCTGTGGATCGCCGCCGGTACCTTGTGGGTGCTGGACGCCTCGATCAACGTGTCGATGGAACCGTTCCGCGCCTTCGTCGGCGATCAGCTGGCGCCGCGCCAGCGTCCGGCCGGCTATGCCATGCAGAGCTTCTTCATCGGTGTGGGCGCCATCGTCGCCAGCTTCCTGCCGTTCATCCTGGCCCACTTCGGTGTTGCCAATACCGCAGCTGCCGGCGAAGTGCCCGATACCGTGCGCTATGCGTTCTACTTCGGCGCGGTGGTGCTGCTGGCGGCGATCACCTGGACGGTGGTCAGCACCCGCGAGTACTCACCGACGGAGCTGGCTGGCTTCGATGATGCCGAGCCGCCGGCGCACCACGCAGGGGCTGCGATCAGTGGGCCCGCGCCGTGGACGCAGGTGGCGCTGTGGCTGGGGCTCGGCGTGGTGCTGGCGCTGCTGATCGCCTGGCGGCAGGGCGACAAGATGCTGTACGTGCCGGCGGGCTTGTGTGCGGGTTACGGCGTGCTGCTTGCGCTCGCCCGTGCGTTGCCGGCCACGCATATGCTGGCCGCCATCGTCGGCGACCTGCGCGCGATGCCGGTGACCATGCGTCGTTTGGCGTGGGTGCAGTTCTTCTCGTGGTTCGCGCTGTTTGCGATGTGGATTTACACCACCGCCGCGGTGGCGGGTATCCACTTCGGCTCGACCGATCCGCAGTCAGCGGCCTACAACGAGGGCGCCAACTGGGTGGGCGTGCTGTTTGGTGCCTACAACGGCTTCGCTGCGCTGGCCGCGGTACTGATTCCGCCGATGGTGCGTGCGATCGGCCTGCGCTGGAGCCACCTGCTCAACCTGTGGCTGGGTGGCGCCGGCCTGGTCTCGCTGATGTTCATCCGCGACCCACACTGGCTGCTGCTGTCGATGGTCGGCGTCGGCTTCGCCTGGGCGTCCATCCTTTCGCTGCCCTATGCGCTGCTGTCCGACAGCGTGCCGGCATCGAAGATGGGCGTGTACATGGGCATCTTCAATTTCTTCATCGTGATCCCGCAGCTGGTCGCGGCCAGTGCGCTCGGCTTTGCCCTGCGCGCCTGGCTGGGCGGTCAGCCGATGCATGTGCTGGTGCTGGGCGGCTGCAGCCTGTTCGTCGCCGGCCTGTGCGTGCTGCGGGTTCCGTCCCGTCCGGAGGTGGTGTGATGCGTGGTGCGCTGTCTGCTGCTGTTTCCCTGGTACTGCTGGCCGGCCATGCGACGGCCGCGCCACGCCCGGACTATGTGGGCACCACCGAGCCGTTCGCCAGCGATGCGGTGTACTTCGTGGTCACCGACCGCTTCGTCAACGGCGACCCGTCCAACGACCATCGCGACCAGGGCGGCACGCACCGCACCTTCGATATCCCGGTGCCGTGCCCGGACAAGGTGGACGGCAATATCGGCTACCTCGGTGGCGACTTCCGCGGCGTGCTCGACAATGCGCAATACATCCGCAACCTCGGCTTCGGCGCGGTATGGATCACGCCGATCGTTGACAACCCGGACGAGGCGTTCACCGGCAGCAAGCCGATCAGCTGCACCAGTACGCTGACCGATCGCGGCAAGACCGGCTACCACGGCTACTGGGGCATCAACTTCTACAAGCTCGATGAGCACCTGCCCAGCAAGGACCTGGACTTCGCCGGGTTGACCAAGGGCCTGCATGGCGCAGGCCTGAAGGTGGTGCTGGACATCGTCGGTAACCACGGCTCGCCGGCCTGGACCATGCCGACACGGCAGCCGCAGTTCGGCCAGATCTTCGACAAGGACGGAACGCTGATCGCCGACCACCAGAACCTGCCACCGCAGAAGCTGGATCCGAAGCACAACCCGCTGCACGCGTTCTACAACAACATCGGTCCGGTCGACGGCAAGAACGGATCGATCTTCGACGGCAACCTTGCCGAGCTGTCCGACTTCAACCAGGACAATCCGGCGGTGATGGATTATCTGGTGGGTGCTTACCTGCAGTGGACCGCGCAAGGTGTGGATGCGCTGCGCATCGATACCATCGGCTGGCTGCCGCACCCGTGGTGGCATGCCTTCGTCAAGCGCATCCGTGCTGAACATCCGGGCATGTTCATGTTCGGCGAAGCGTTCGATTACAACGCGGCGAGCATCGCCGAACACACCTGGCCGGCCAACGCCAATGTCAGCGTGCTCGACTTCCCGCTGCGCGGCGCACTGGAGCAGACCTTCGGCACCGCTGGAAAGGGCTTTGAAACCCTGGGCGAGCCGCTGCACCTGACCGGCGGCCCGTACGCCAATCCGTACGAGCTGATGAGCTTCTACGACAACCACGACATGCCGCGCCTGCAGGCCAGTGACAGCGGCTTCATCGATGCGCACAACTGGCTGTTCACCGCACGCGGCATTCCGGTGGTCTATTACGGCTCGGAAACCGGCTTCATGCGCGGCCGCGCCGAGCATGCCGGCAATCGTGCCTACTTTGGCCAGCCGCGCGTGGACGCCGCACCGGAGAGTCCGATCTTCGCGCCGCTGCAGCGTATCGCGCGATTGCGCGAAGCCACGCCGGCGCTGCAGCGTGGCCTGCAGGTGAACGAGCGCCTGCAGGGTGATGAGGCGGTGTTCTTCCGCGTGCTGCAGCATGGCGACGTGGCGCAGACCGCGCTGGTGCTGCTGAACAAGGGCGACCGGACCAGGACCCTCACTGTGTCGCGTTACGTGCAGGCGGGCCGCTGGCGCGATGCACTGGACGGCGGTTCGTTGCAGGTGGATGCCTCCCTGAAGACCGACGTGCCCGCGCACGGCGTGAAGATCTACGTGCTGGACGCCGCCGTGCAGCAGCCGGCATTGCAGGCTGAGCTGGACAAGGCGATGGCCGACCAGAAGGCGCGGGATCAGCGGCTGGGGCGGTCGGGGGGGGGGCGGGGGGGGCCCGCGGGGGGGGCGGGGGGGGCGGGGGGGGGGGCGCCCGGGCCGCGCCCCCCCCCCCAACCCCCCCCCCCCCCCCCGCGGGCCCCCCCCGGCCCCCCCACTACCTGGTTTGCCTGCATCCGGCACAATAGGCACCCCTCACGCCCCGCCGTACCGCCATGACCGACCTCGCCCCGCAGACCCCGATCGAAACCCTGCTGAAGGCGGCGATGGACGGGGCGGTGCCGATCCGCGCCTTCATGGAGGCCTTCGTCGCCTCCGAAGTGGTGCTGCTGACCGGCAGCCTGGTCACTCCCGACGGCAGCGGCTTCGACCCGCTGCTGTTCGACAAGCAGGGCACCCTGCACGTGGCCGTGTTCACCGACCCGTCGCGGGTGGGCATCTACAGCCAGCAGGCCGATCACCAGATCCGCTGGCTGATGCTGGACGTGCTGCGCCGCGTGCCGGGTGGCTATGGCGTGGTGATCAATCCGAGCACTTCGCTGGGCTTTGAGATTTCGCCGAGCGGCGTGGGCGAGATCCTGAAGGACTTCGCCCAGGGCTGAACCGCCACCGCGCTATATTTGTAAAGTCGAGCCATGCTCGACTGCCTTTCGCACAGTGCCAGATCAGTCGAGCATGGCTCGACTCTACAGAACGCTTCCCCATCGAGGCATTGCCATGGAATTCAGGGTATTACCCGCCGATGCACCGGAACGGCAGCAGTTGGCCCGGTGGTACCACGCCGAATGGGGCCGCGACGCCGGCCTGTCGCTGGAACAGGAACTGCAGCGGCTGAACACACCTCAGGACGCCGAGGGTTTCCCGCACCTGATCGCCGCCTTCGATGGCGACCAGGTGGTCGGTGCCGTGCAGCTCAAGCGCCGGGAAATGCAGGCCTTCCCGCAGTACGAGCATTGGCTGGGCAGCGTGTTCGTGGCCGATAGTCATCGCGGGCGTGGGCTGGCTGGCGCGCTGGTCGAACAGGCCGCGGCGCAGGCGGTGCGGATGGGCGTTTCCGAACTGTACCTGCAGACCGAATCGTTGGATGGCGGCCTGTACGCGCGGCTGGGCTGGAAGCCGCTGCAGGAAGCCGACAACCGCAGCTATCGCGTGCTGGTGATGGTGCGCAGGCTGGCCGCATGAGCGCCGCAACGGCCCGGCACTCCCGCTCCGCGCTGATCTTCCTGATCGCGGCCATCGTCGTCGCGCTGGTGTCAATGCCCGCGCTGCGCGCGATAGGCATGGTGCTGTGGCCGGTGTTCGCCATTGCCTGGCTGATCAACCTGGGCGCGGCCTGGCATCTGGCGCAGTGGGCACGTCAGCAGGGCCGTGCAGCGTGGGTATACGGATTGCCGGCAGCGCTCGGTACCGTCGCCTCGATCGTGGTCTATGTGCTGCTGGCGTTGCTGGGGCCGAAAGCCCCGGTGCACTGAATCTTCGCGGCTGTCGTGGACAATGTGCCGAGCATGGCTCGGCACTACAGTAAGGCCAAGCCAAACAGCAAGGCCGAGCCAGGCCCACACGTGTTGCATGGAGCGCCGGCGCATCAGCCGGCGCCCCGTTGCCTCACATCGTCACCTTGCGCCGGTTGTCATCGCTCACCCGGTCGATCAGCTTGTTGTACGGGTCGAAGCCCGCTTCATCCGGCTTTTCATCCACGGTTACCGTGATCTTCGGCGCGGCGCTGGTGATGTGGTGGCGCTGCAGGTACAGCACCTTCTGGTCGCGCTCCTTGCCCGACGGCCCGTTGGCGAACACGCCGATCTCGACCCAGTCATCCATCGTGCCGTCGCTCTCCTTGCCCTCGCCGTCGGCGTACTGCTTGGCGGCGTGCAGGTCCAGGGTCACCTCGTAGCGGCCGTCATCACGCTTGCGGGCGCTGGCGGCCATCACCCGGTTGTCGTAGAAGCTGATTTTCTCGAACAGGTCGGTGACCAGCTGCTGGCGGTCGGCCGGGGTCTCCGCCCGGATGTAGTCCAGCAGTTCGCGCGAGGTGGTGTACGGCGGTTGCTGATAGCCCTTGTCCTGCAGGAAGCGCTTCAACGCGCGGTTCAGCGCCTGCTCGCCGATTTCCTCGCGCAGCCGGTAGAACACCAGCGAACCCTTCTGGTAGTGGATGTACTGCTGGTTTTCCACGCGCTCCAGCGGCTGCTCCTCGATGGCCTCGCCACCGCGTCCGGACAGGTAGCCATCCAGCTCGCGCTTGAGGAACTGGCGCATGTGCTGGCGGCCGTACTCCTGCTCCATCACCATCAGCGCAGAGTACTGCGACAACGATTCGGAGAGCACCGTCGCGCCCTGTACGTTGGCACCGATCACCTGGTGCGCCCACCACTGGTGCGCGATCTCGTGCGCGGTCACGTAGAACACGTAGTCCACCTTGTCCGGATCGCGCAGGTCGGCGATGAAGCCGATGGCCTCGGAGTAGGGGATGGTATTGGCGAACGACTGCGCGAAGCGCGCATAGCCCGGGAACTCGATGATGCGTACCTGGCGGTGCTGGTAGGGCGTGAAGTTCGCTTCGTAGTAGGCCAGCGACTTCTGCACCGCTTCGATCATCCGGTCCACGTTGTAGCCGTGCGCCGGGTCGAAGTAGACCTCGATCGGGATGTCCTTGTACTTCGCCTTGCGCACCTCCCAGCGTGCCGACAGATAGGCGTAGAAGTTCAGCATCGGCCGATCCATGGCGTAGCTGAAGCAACGCCGGCCATTCACCGCGGTCTCCTTCTGCAGGTAGCCCGGGGCCAGCGCCACCTGGTCCGGTGCCGTGCAGACCGTGGTGCGGAAGTCGAGCCAGTCGGCATTGTTGGAGATGTAGGTGTTGGCACGTGCGGCTTCGTCTTCCAGCTTGGGCATGCGCCGCGGCTCACCCAGGCCGCGTTTGCGGCGTTCGTTGCGGTCGCTGATCTCGGCACCCTCGTTGTAGCCGAAGGAAGGCAGTACGCGGCTGTTGAAGAAGGTGCCGTTGTCGACGATGTTGCTTGGTGCCTGGCCGGCGGTGATGCCGTTGGGTTTCTGCACCACCCGGAAGTGGACGTTGCGGCTTTCACCCGGTTGCAGTGGCGTGGCCAGACGGTAGATGCGGTAGCCAAGGTCGGCGTCGTGCATCGACAAGGTCTGCCCACCCAGGTCAACTGCGACCAGCTGCTTGTCGTCGCCCATCGAGACATGCACGTCCTGGATCGGCACGGCATGCGTGTTGCGCACCGTCCAGTTCGCATCGATCACCATCGACTGCGATTCGGGGAACAGGTCCACGCGGTTGTCCACCGCCACGATGCGAGGCTGCGGCAGAGTGCGGTACTTCGACAGTTCACGCTCGTAGCGCGCCTGCAGGTCCAGCTGTTGGTCGGGCGAGATGAACTCGTTGCGGATGTTGGTGCTCCAGTACAGCCAGCCGCCCACGCCGATGAAGGCCAAGGCCGCTACTCCAGCGAAGACGCCGGTCGGGCCGCGCAGGCGGCGGCCGGCCAGGGCCAGTCGCTGGCGCAGCCCTTGGCTGACGCCACGCACCCAGAATGCTGATGCCAGGCACATCAACGACAGCAGGAACAGGGCCCAGTAGCCCTGGAACGCCAGTTGCCCGGTCAGGAAGTGGCCGTAGCCGTTCATGTCCGAATAGGGCGCGTTGGGCCAGCTGCCGAAGTTGTACAGGTTCTGCGTGTAGTCGAGCAGGCCGAGCACGCCCTGGCCGATCATCACCACGATCAGCAGCGCATAACCGACGAACTTGTTGTTGGTGAGCACCTGCAGCACCAGCGCCAGGCCCCCCATCAGGATGTAGACCACCGAATCCAGCGCCAGGCTGCGCAGGTACAGCAGCGGCTCAAGATGCGTGTAGCCCTTGGCCAGCTGCACGCCCATCGCCGCCATCGCACCGGCGGTCTGGAAGCAGACGATCACCGCCAGCAGCGCGGTGAACTTGGCCAGCAGCGGTACCCAATTCGGCACCGGCATGGCGTCGGTTACTTCGTTGATGCGCGCGCTGCGTTCCTTCCAGACCAGCTCGCCGGCGAAGAACAGCACGATGATCACCAGCAGCCAGCTGAAGGCGCCCTGCAGACCCATGATCATCTGCGAGGTGACCGGCCAGATCGAGGTGCCGTACAGCGTCTGCCGGAACAGCGCGCTGGGCAGGAAGTTGGCCAGGCCGAGCACCAGCAGCACGATGAACGGCACGCTGCGCAGGACGCCACGTGTATCGAAGCGGACCTGGCGCAGGAACTGCTGCCACGCCGTGGTGGTAGTGAATGCCGGTACCACGCGTGGCAGCGTTGCGCGGGTGGGGCGGACGGCGCCGGCATCGGCAACCGGTTGCGCCTGCCTGCGGCCCCAGCGCCGACGGCCACTGCCGCTGCGTTCGGTGCGGAACAGCGCGAAGGTGGCGGCGAACAGCGCGGCAGCCACGCCCAACCACAGGGCGCGATTGGCCAGCAGGTAACCGGCCAGCTCGGGAATCCCGTTGTTGCGTTCGGCGGTGGACCAGTAGCGGATCGTGCGGCCGAGTGCGCGCATGCCCAGCGGTTCGCTCAGCACCGCGATCCACGTGTTGTCGATGTCGCGCAGCAGGGCCGCGCTGGCGCCATACAGCACCAGGTAGGCCACCAGGCCGATGTAGACCCACAGGATCGAGCGCGTCAGCGCCGCCAGCAGCGACAGCAGCGCGGTGGTGAACAGCAGGTTCGGTATGACGATGACCGCGAACGTCCACGCATAGCCCTGCCAGCTGATCGGGCCCATGCGCTCGGGATCGACCCACGGCATGAACGGCGCCAGCCACAGGCCAAATGCGATCAGCACGTAGACCAGCAAGCCTGCCGCCAGGGCGGCGGCGATGCGTCCGGCCAGGTAATCGCGGCGCTTCACCGGACTGGCGAAGATCAGTTCGGCGGTGCCGAGTTCGAAGTCACGCAACAGCGCATTGCTGACGAACAGTGCGGTGACCAGCATGCCAAGCAGGGTGAAGATGCCCAGCATCTGCGCGATCACGGTGGGCGCGTTGCTGTGCACGTTGCCAGTGCCGCCACCGATCTGCACGGCGTCGCTGGAGGCGGCGGCGAAGGCGAGCAGGGCGAACAGCCCGGCCAGCAGCCACAGCAGCGGGGAACGCAGCTGCTCGCGCAGCTCGAAGCGGAAGAAGTTGAGGATCATGGCGTGCTCCGCTCAGGCTGCCGCGCGGGCACGGGCCTGCAGGCGCAGGCGCTGGAAGTACACGTCCTCGAGGTCGGGAGCTACGGCCGCAAAGCCGTCACCGGGGTCGTTGGCGCTGTGCACGTGGATCACCGGGCGGCCACCGACCAGGCGGGTCGACAGCACCACATAGCGCGCTTCGTGGTCGGCCAGTTCAGAAGGATCGACCTGCTTGCGCCAGACCTGGTGCTGCAGGGCGTCGATGGCTTCGGCAGGACGGCCGGTCAGCAGCACCTGGCCCTTGTTCATGATCGCCATCGTCGGGCACAGATCGGTTACGTCCTCGACGATGTGGGTGGACAGGATCACCGCCACGTTCTCGCCGATGGCCGCCAGCAGGTTGAGGAAGCGGTTGCGTTCTTCCGGGTCGAGGCCGGCGGTGGGTTCATCGACGATCACCAGCCGCGGGTCACCCAGCAGCGCCTGGGCGATGCCGAAGCGCTGGCGCATGCCGCCGGAGTACGTGCCGAGCTTGCGCTTGCGGGCGTCCCACAGGTTCACCTGCTGCAGCAGTCCATCGACCACCTCGCGGCGCTGCGCGCGCTGGGTCAGGCCCTTGAGCACCGCGAAATGTTCCAGCAGGTCCAGCGCGCTGACTTTCGGGTACACGCCGAAATCCTGCGGCAGGTAGCCCAGCCGGCGGCGCACCGCGTCCTTGTCGCGCAGCACGTCGATCGGTGTCTCGCCGGGGATGGTGAGCACGGCCGTGCCGCTGTCGGCCTCCTGCAGGGTGGACAGCGTGCGCATCAGCGACGATTTGCCGGCGCCGTTCGGGCCGAGCAGGCCGAACATGCCGCGCGGGATGTCCAGGTTGACGTTGTTGAGGGCATGCACGCCGTTGGCGTACGTCTTGGACAGCGAATCGATCTTCAGCATGCGACGTACACCTTTCAATGGGCGATGTCTGCGCGTTATCCGCGCATCAGCCTCCGTGCGCATCCGCCGTTGGTCATGGGGGGAGAATTCCGCCGTCGCACGTTGGGGCGTGGGGCGGTGGCCTGGCAGCGCTTACCCGCGCAGCGAAGATTCCCGCACCACCAGCTTCACCGGGATGCTCTGGCTCTCCACCGGTTGCCGGCCGATCAGTGCCAGCAGGCGCTCCACCAGCAGCTGTCCGGCCTGCTTGGTGTCCTGCTGCACGGTGGTCAGCGCCGGGGATACCGAGGCCGCCAGCGGGATGTCGTCGAAGCCGGTCACCGCCACGTCCTGTGGCACCCGCAGGCCGGTCTCGCGCAGGGCGCGCATCGCGCCGATGGCGATCAGATCGCTGGCGGCGCAGATCGCATCGATCGGTTCACCGCGTGCCAGCAGCACCTGGCAGGCCTCCTGGCCGGAGGCCTCGGTGGTGATCGCATCGTGCTGCAGCGCCGGTTCGGCGGCCAGGCCGTGGTCCTGCAGGGCCGCGACATGGCCGCGGTAGCGTTCCTGGAATTCGGGGTAATGGCTGGAGGCATGGCCGAGGAAGGCGATGCGGCGGCAGCCCTGCTGCAGCAGGTGGGTGGTGATGTCGTGCCCACCCTGGAAGTTGTCGCTGCCGATCGAGACGCCTGGTTGGCCGGGCAGGGCGGCGCCCCAGCGCACGAAGTGCGTGCCCTGTTCGACCAGCCGCTGCAGGCGGTCGCGCGATTCGTGGTAGTCGCCGTAGCCGAGCAGGATGATGCCGTCGGCCTTGTTGCTGTCCTCGTAATCGGCCTGCCAGTCGGTGGACAGCTGCTGGAACGAGACCAGCAGGTCCTGCCCATGCAGGGCGCAGGCACGGGTGATCGAGCCCAGCATCGAGTGGAAGAACGGGTTGATCAGCGAGTCGTCGTTGGTCGGGTCCTCGAAGAACAGCAGGGCCAGCGTGCCGGCGTTGCGCAGGCGCAGGCTGGAGGCGTTCTTGTCGACCTTGTAGTTCAGTTCGCGGGCGATGCGCAGGATGCGCTCGCGGGTCTCGGCATTGACCATCGGGCTGCCTCGCAGGGCCCGCGACACGGTCGGCTGGGAGACCCCGGCCAGGTGGGCGATGTCCAGGGAGGTGGCTTTGCCTTTGATCGTCATGGGAACGGATAGGGAACGTGCAGCGATCATGATGCCATGAGGCTGGCCCTCCGCTCGCAGGTGCGCTCCTGTCTGGATGAACGGGATTGATGTTGAAAAATGTGACCAATTTGTCACTTTGACCTGATTTGCACAAAAGCGCATTCAGCAGATGGACAGCTGCCATGGCATGGCCCTAGAGTCCGCGCACCAGGGGACAACAAGGCAGTTGACGTGGGCAGTAACGGATCAGGGATCGATCTGCAGGAGTCACTGTGCGTGGACGATGGAGGCGCGCTGGCGTGCTTCGTCGCCCTGTTGGGGTTTCTGGATCGGCCTGCCGACCCCGACCAGCTCCGGCACCAGCTGGGCCACCCCGAAGGCCGTATCGATACACAGGATCTGTTGCGCCTGGCCAAGCGGATGGACGTCAAAGCACGCGTGGTACAGGCGCGGGTAACCGCGCTGCGCGACCATCCGCTGCCCGCCATCGCCTGCCTGGCCGACGGGCGCTATACGCTCGTGCTCAAGGCTGACGCCGAGAACGTGTTGTGCTTCGACGCGGCGGCCGACGGACGCCCGGTCACGCTGTCCCTTGGCGAGTTCTCGCAGGAGTTCGATGGCCGCCTGTTGCTGATGACCACGCGTGAAAGCGTGGCCGGCGCCGTGAGGCGCTTCGATGTCGGTTGGTTCATTCCTGCCCTGGTGAAGTATCGCCGCCTGCTGCGTGACGTGTTGGTAGCCTCGTTCTTCCTGCAGTTGATGGCACTGATCACGCCGCTGTTCTTCCAGGTGGTGATCGACAAGGTACTGGTGCACAAAGGCATCACCACGCTGGAAGTGCTTGCCCTCGGCCTGCTGGTGGTTTCGGTGTTCGAAGTGCTGATGGGCGGACTGCGCACCTACCTGTTTTCGCACACCACCAGCCGCGTTGATGCCGAACTTGGCTCGAAGCTCTTCTCCCACCTCACGCATCTGCCATTGGCCTATTTCCAGGCGCGCCGGGTGGGCGATTCGGTGGCGCGCGTGCGCGAACTGGAAACCATCCGCGAGTTCCTCACCTCTTCGGCGCAGACGGTCGTGCTGGACCTGTTCTTCGCCATCGTGTTCCTGGCCGTGATGTGGCTGTACAGCCCTGCATTGCTGCTGATCGTACTGATCACGCTGCCGCTGTACGCGGTGGTGGTCATGGTGGTCGGGCCGATGCTGCGGCGCCGCCTGGATGAAAAGTTCGTGCGCGGTGCCGAAAACCAGTCGTTCCTGGTCGAAGCAGTGACCGGTGTGGAGACCATCAAGGCGCTGGCGGTCGAGCCGCAGGCGCAGAACCGCTGGGACAAGCAGCTGGCGGGTTACATCCAGGCCAGCTTCCGCGCCAGCATGCTGGCCAACTGGGGCTCGCAGGCGGTGCAGCTGATCCACAAGCTGGCCACCGTGGCACTCCTGTTCTTCGGCGCGCGGCTGGTGATTGACGGCAAGCTGACCGTGGGCGAACTGGTGGCGTTCAACATGCTTGCCGGGCAGGTTGCCGGGCCGGTGCTGCGCCTGGCGCAGTTGGCGCAGGACTTCCAGCAGGCGCGCATTGCCGTGGAGCGGCTGGGCGACATCCTCAACTCCCCTACCGAACCGGCCAGCTCACCCTCGCGTGCCAGCCTGCCGGCAGTGGATGGCCGCATCGCGCTGGAGCACGTGTCGTTCCGCTATCGGCCTGAGGGGCAGGAAGTGTTGTCGTCGGTCAGTCTGGAGATTGCTCCGGGTGAGATCCTCGGCGTGGTCGGGCCCTCGGGATCCGGCAAGTCGACCCTGACCAAGCTGATCCAGCGCCTGCACACCCCGGAGCGCGGCCGTGTGCTGGTGGATGGTGTCGATCTGTCCATGGTGGATCCGGCGTGGCTGCGGCGACAGGTGGGTGTGGTGCTGCAGGAAAACCTGCTGTTCAACCGCAGCGTGCGCGAGAACATCGCCATGGCCGACCCGGCGATGCCGATGAGCCGGGTGGTGGAGGTGGCCAAGCTGGCGGGGGCGCACGACTTCATCCTGGAGTTGCCCGAGGCCTACGACACGCGCATCGACGAGCGCGGCGGCAACCTCTCCGGCGGGCAGCGTCAGCGCCTGGCGATCGCTCGCGCGCTGGCCATCGACCCGAAGATCCTCATCTTCGACGAAGCGACCTCGGCGCTGGATGCGGAGAGCGAGGAAGTCATCCAGGACAACCTCAAGCGGATGTCCGCTGGCCGCACCGTGATCATCATCGCGCATCGTCTTTCGGCGGTACGCCAGGCCAACCGCATCGTGACCCTCGAACGTGGCCGCATCACCGAGACCGGCACGCACGAGGATCTGCTCCGCGCGGGAGGCCGTTACTCACTGCTCTACACCAAACAGATGGGCCTGCCCGCCGTGGCGGCCCCGCTGAACTGACCACCACGGGCCCAGCCAAGGACAGCACGCATGTTGAAGGGACTGAGGCATCACCTGGGCATCCTGCGCGAGAGCCTGCGCTCGGAGCGTGCGCAGCCGGACCAACGCGACTCGGCGGCGCCGGACTTCCTGCCGGCGGCGCTGGAGATCCTGGAAAAGCCCCCGAACCCGATCGGCCGCACCGTTCTCTGGCTGCTGATCGCCTTTCTCGCCATCGCATTGGTCTGGTCGTGCCTTGGCCGCCTGGACATGGTCGCGGTGGCCGAAGGCAAGGTGATTCCGCGCGGCAACGTGAAGGTGATCCAGGCTGCGGACCAGGGTGTGGTCCGTGCGATCCACGTGGTTGAAGGGCAGTCGGTGAAGGCCGGCACGCCGCTGCTCGAACTGGACCCGACGGTCAGCCATGCCGAAGTCGAGCAGGCGCGCCAGGCGTTGCTGACCGCGCAGATCGATGTGGCACGGGCGCAGGCCGTGGTTGACCACGTTGCCGGTCGGGCCGGTCGCTTCATCGCACCGGAGGGAGCACCTGACAGCATCATTGCCATCCAGCAGGCACTGGTGGCCGCCAAGCAGCGCGAGTTCGATTCCACTGTGGGTGGCTTGCAGCAGGAGCGCAGCCAGCGCGATGGCGAGCACGGCATGATCCTGGCCGAGATCGCCAAGCTGGAAGAGCAGCTGCCGCTGGCTACCGACCAGTTGAACAAGCTGGAGGAGCTGAGCCGCGACAACTATGTGCCGCGACTGCAGGTGGCCGAAGTAAAGGAGCGTGTTGTCGGCATGCGCCAGGACCTGGCGATCCGTCGCGAAGAGCAGCGTAAAGCGACCGCTGCGCAGCTGGCGGCCAGCCAGCAGATGAGCAAGAGCCGCAGCGAGTTCGCACGTGAAGCACTGGACGCCCTGACTGAGGCGGAAGCGGCACGCGCGTTGCGAGGCGAAGAATTGAAGAAGGCCCATGACAAGGCTGGGCACACGGTATTGCGCGCACCCGTGAATGGCGTCGTGCAGCAACTACAGGTGCACACCATCGGCGGCGTGGTGAAGCCGGCTGACGCGCTCATGGTGCTGGTGCCGCATGACGGCGAGCTGGTGGTCGATGCGATGCTGCCCAATCGCGATGCCGGCTTCGTCCGCGACGGGCAGCCGGTGGAGGTGAAGCTGGAGGCCTATCCGTTCACCCGCTACGGTGTGGTGGATGGCGTGGTCGAGACTGTGGGCCGTGATGCGGTGCAGACCGAGAAGGAAGGGTTGCGCTATCCGGCGCGCGTGCGCCTGCTGCGGCCCTGGATCGAAGTGGATGGCCGGCGCCGCGCGCTGGCGCCGGGCCTGGCCGCAACGGCGGAAATCAAGACCGGTGACCGCCGCATCATTGAATACCTGTTGTCGCCGCTGTCCAGGCGCGTGCAGGAAGCGGGGAGGGAGCGATGAGGAGAATGCCGTTCTGGCAAATCCTGGGCGCTTCAGTCCTTTGCCTCACTGCGGCATCCCCGGCAAACGCGCGGGAGCGTCACGTCTGGGCAGCATCCGAGCTGGAGAAGATGCTTATCGCATTGGTCCTGGAGCAACCGCGCCACGGTAGTTGGCGTGGCGTCGAACGCTCGGATGTCGAGCGAAGATTCGGTGTACATCTGTCATCTCTGGATGTCAACTCGAGAACGATTCAGTCGAGGCTGCTGACACGTGAAGGGTGGTCCGCCGCAATCAAGGTGGAGTACAGGCGGGAAGGTCGCGCGGTGAAATTCGACGCATTGGCGTCCCGCCGATTCAACGATCTTGAACGGCCATGCACGTTCAAGGCTGACGCAATGACGTCTTCAATGCTGGCTGCGGGATTCCATGGAGGAAGGAACGCCGCGCCGCTCAGCCCGGATACCCGAACCTACTCTCGGGGTTCCGTCTCTGTCCATATCACGACGTTCGACGCGGCCATCAATGCCGCGCTGCCTGAACAGTGTGTAGATACCCTGACCATAGCCCCGCCGGAGCATGACAATGTCTGAACTTAGCATCAGGTTGAACACCTTGCTGGACCAGTTCGCATCGCGAAATGCGGATACGCGTACCGCAGCGCAGAGGCTACGTCAGGCAATTTCCTCGTCACCAAGCTTGGTCAAGCGCTTCGAATCGGCTATTGCCGAGGGCAAGTTGAAAACGATTGAGTTGCTGCCTAGATCGGCGACCGAAAGAGCTCATATGTCGGACGAGGGAGTGCTCGCGATAGGCCGGGATGCCGTCGTGGGCAACGCGACCACTGAGTTCATGGACCAGCTCCGCGATACCTTGGGGCACGAGATCGCGCATGCGCACTATAAAGGCTACGACTTTGCCTTGAATGTGCTGAGTGAAGAAGTAGAGAAGCTGGCGTTTGAGAGAACAGAGACTCGCAATTACACCGCGGTCCTCCAGAATTTCCTTGCTGCCGCACGAAGGAATGAGGCTGTCGCAGCTATCGGAGGCTGGAACGCCAACATTTCCAAGATGATCGCAGACAGTGGAGGCCGTCCTCTAGACCGAGCCGCAGTTCTGGAGAGGATGGCCCAAGTTAATCCGCGATGCGTCATCGAGGTCAATGGCGTCTATCAGATGGCTGCCGGAATCGTGCTGAATGCCGATCTCACTGCAAATGTTTCAGATCAATCCGTTGAAGCATTCGCAAAGTGCTACTTTGATGGCAGCAAGGGAAGCCTGGGGCCTCAAGGAAAGTCTTCCTACACCGATTACTACTTGTCCTACGGCGTCAGCCTGATTGTGCGCATGGAGCGCTACAACAACCAGTACGGGGATCCCGACAGGGCACTGGTACAGATCAATCTTGCCGCTCTGGGAACGACAGAGGCAGCGCTGGAGGTCGCAGGTCTGACATTCCAGGGCAAAGGAGATATCTTCTTCTATACCGACCTTGGTGGTGGCCCGAACAACGGCTTCCAGCGCAGCGGAACCACGACGGGGCCGCGATTTGATCCGGACCAATGGAATGCCTTCTTCGATCGTACGCGCCTGCAGCAGATTGCCCAGGCGGGTGCGCTTGGTGGGGTGATTGGTGGCGCAATCTCTTCTGCCCTGAAGTTGAATGACCCGGCATGGCAGGTCATTTCCTCGGCAACGCTGTCGACCATCGGAGAGAACTTCGCCGAGGCGATCTCGGCCAGGGGCCTCGGGGTTCGGCTGTCCAGTGGGGACTTCAGCAGCATTCTTGCCGATCTTCCTGAGGAGTTTCAGGCCAATCTCAGGAGCGCAGGGGCTGGAGCTGTCTCTTCCTACCTGACCGCAGAGCTGTTCAGGACACTGGGTATCGAAGGGACGCTCGGTGAAATTGCACAGACCGCTGCTGGTGCAGCACTGAGTCAAGTTATCCAGAATGCGAACCTGATCGCCGATGGTGCCAAGATCAGCGTGTTCGAAGGTCTGGGTGAAACGCAGATATTCAACGCAGTCGGTGGCTACGTTGGCGCACGGCTGGGCGCTAGTTTGGTCAAGTTCGATACGGTCGGAGGGCAAATCGGTGCACAGGTTGGTTCGGCGATCGGCGCCTATGTCGGTGCGTCCGTTGCGACCACCTGGGCTGCAGCAGGTAGCAAGGTCGGAGGTGCCGCGTATGGCGCAATCGGAGCGGCAATCGGTGCGCTGGTGGGCTACATCCTGGGCGGGCTCGTTGGCTCGTTCTTCTCAAGTGGCAAGCCGCGTTCGTGGGCGTCGGTCAGCTGGGAAGAGGCATCGGACGGCTTCGTGGTCACCGGCATTCGTTCCCGATCGGGTGGCTCCAAGGCTGGGGCGAGGGTTCTTGCCAATGCCGTAGCGGACAACCTCAACGCGGTGCTGAAGATGTCGGGAAGCCGTGTGGCTTCGGGGGCCAGCATCGATGGCGGTACCTACGGTACCTACGGAAAGGACTATCGATACTGGTCTGCAACGCCCGTCGGGTTTGCGACGGCTGAGGAGCTTATCGGTCACGGCTCTGCGCTGGCTCTGGCGGGGATGGCGGACAAGATGGTTGGCGGAAACATCTATATCAAGCGGGCCATCGTCCAACATCTGGGCATGTTGCCTTCGCCTCGCGGTTTCAATGTGACGTCAATGATTGGCGACTTGGCCATGGCTGCTGATTATGGTCAGTATGTAATGGATCCTTTCCAGGTCAATTCGCTCATCGCCGGTGCGCCAGACAGCGGGTTGGCAGCTCAATGGGCGATCACGCTTGCGCGTGCGATCGAATTGGGCCTCAACAAGCGCGCATCGACCGATTGGACAGGGGGATTTGCAGCGTGGATGGACCAGCTTCCTGACGGTGAGCTGGACGGGCGTGGCTTGAACGCCGCGAACGTCAGTGCGCGATACAATGCCATTGATGGCAGAAAGTTCGTCCTGACTGGCGGAAGCGACGAAGAGCTCTTCTCGATCAGCGACACCATCGTCACCGCGGATAAGGATCGCATTCTCGGTGGCATCGGCAACGACAGCATCATCGTCAATGGTGCCACGCTGTCCAGCACCATCGGCCTGCTGATCAATGGCAAGGCCGCCCCGGCCACCCATCGCATTGGCATCGCTGCGGTCATTGATGCCGGTGCTGGCGACGATCTGGTCCGCGGCGGAGACCTCGGCAACGATCTGCTCGGCGGCAGCGGCAACGACACCCTGGTGGGGGGCCTGCTCGATGACTGGCTGCTTGGCGGTGACGGCAACGACGTGCTGTTCGCCGGCAATGTCACCAATGTGAACTTCGCCATCGGTGATGCCAGCGCACAGGCGCTGGCGATCGCCGCGCGTGGTGGCAACGGCAACTACCTCGACGGCGGTGCCGGCGACGATCGCCTGTATGGCGGCACCGGTTCGGACTGGCTGGAAGGCGGCGCCGGCAACGATCTGCTGGTGGGTGGCGAGGGCGGCGACATCATCGCCGGTGGCGCCGGCGATGATCGGGGTGCCAATGGCGAAGCACGCCTGTTCGGTGGGGGCGGCGCGGACCAGTACCTGTTCCGGCTCGGTGACGGCCGCGACGTGATCTACGACGAAGAGGGCGCAGGCGCCATCCGTGGCAGCGGCGACAGCTTGAATGATCGCCTCGCCAAGATCGCCAATGGACAGCTGGCGCGCAACTGGGCCGGTGGCGGCGAGTACGAGGTCAACGGTTCGGTGAAGGGCGGTGAGGACGCGATCGTGTTCGGCACCGGCCTGTCGCTGCAGAACATCCAGATGCGCCGCTCCTCGGCCAGCGGTGCCGGCAACGACCTGATCATCGCCCTGGTCAGCTATGACGCCGCCGGCAACGCGACCCTCACCGGCGATGAGCTGACCATCAAGGACTGGTTCGAATCCTCGCATCGCGTGGAGTGGCTGCGGTTTGCCGATGGCGAGGACATCCGCATCGGCGACATGACCTCGTACATCATCGGCACCGGTGGCTCGGATGTGATCCTGGGCACCTACGGTGCGGACTTCCTCTATGGCGGCGCCGGCAATGACGAGATCCGGGGCCTGGCCGGCAATGACTTCGGCAATGGTGGCTCGGGCGACGATTTCGTTGCTGGCGATGGCGACCAGGACTGGGTGATGGGCGGCTCCGGCAACGACCAGGTGCTGGGCGGCGCGGGCAATGACACGGTGTTTGGCGATGATGGCAATGATCGTGTGTATGGCGGTACGGGTTCGGACCTGGTGGTCGGCGGCCGTGGCAACGACGAAGTGGTGGGCGGTGAAGGCGATGACGTCTTCCGCTACCAGCGCGGCGATGGCGACGACATCGTCATGGACGACTATGTCGACAACTGGGATCTGGTCTGGGAAAGGGGCGCCTATGTCAACGGCTATGTGCGCAATGCCGATGGCACTGTCAGCAAGGATGGCGTGGTCTACTTCGATGGCTCCACCTGGATCAGCCACAACGACTGGAATGATGAGGCGCAGGTGCTGCGCCGGCACAAGGGCGCGCTCAATGGCCTGATTGCGCGCAACGCGGGTGTTGATTCGCTGGAGTTTGGCGTTGGCATCGACATCCAGGATGTGATGTTGCAGCGCGATGGCAATGACCTGCGCCTGGTGATCGGCCGCGATGGTGAGAAGGAGCGCCTCTCGGCGTCCAGTGACCGCATCACGATCAAGGACTGGTACGCGCTGGGTGGATCGATCGAGAACATGGTGTTTGCCGCGACCGGCCGCCATGCGCTCACCGACATGACCCTGCTGGGGGGTGGCGATGGCAATGACACCATTGCCGGTACGGCCGGCAAGGACTGGTTGACCGGCAACGGTGGCGATGACGTCATCGACGGCGGCGCGGGCAATGACCTGCTGATGGGCAACGAAGGCGACGATACGCTGCGTGGCGGTGCGGGTGACGACATCCTGTACGGCGGCCAGGGCGATGATCTGCTGCACGGCGGTGCCGGCGCGGACACCCTGTTCGGCGGCGGTGGCGTGGACATCGCCTCTTACGCGGGAAGTGCGGCGGTGCGCGTTTACCTGGAAGGCACGTTCGCCAATACCGGCGACGCCAAGGGAGATGTCTACAGCAGCATCGAGGGTATTGAAGGCAGTGCCGGTGCCGATCGCCTCGGCGGCAGCATCGGCGCGGACGTGCTGCGCGGTGGTGGTGGCGCGGATGCGCTGTACGGCGGTGAGGGCGACGATGCCTATGAGTACAACGTCGGCGACGGTAGTGATGTCATCTATGAAGGCGCCTTCTATCTGGATGAGGTGATGTCCAGCTCAGGGACGTTTGGATCAGCCTACACGGCGTCCTGGGAGTATCTGGGCCTTGGCGAGACAACGGCGGGCAACAAGCATCAGTATCGGTTGACGGTCAAGGAGATCGCATCCGGCACCGTTGTCTACCAGAGCGTGGACAAGGTGGACTTCCTGTTTGACGCCCCAGTGGCGAACGCGCCAGCCTCCACCACGTGGCCATCGGCGCAGGGGCAGTTCCGTTCGTCGACCTGGCGAAACGGGCCAAATGGGCAACAGATCGTGCGCGAAGTGTTCCAGGCCACCGACGGGGGCCAGGATACGCTGGTACTGGGAGCAGGGCTCAGCCTCTCAAATCTTCGGTTGGCGCTGAGCGGGACGACACTCCAGGTGGATGTCTTCGCCGCACAGAACGGTACGATCAAGCTCGCCAATCATACGAATGCCCAGCGTCGCGTCGAGTTCATGCAGTTGAAGGACGGACTGGTGCTGGATCTGCGCCAGTTCCGCCAGCTTTCCCAAGGCGGTAGCGCGAGTGACGATGTATTGTTCGGGTCCGATGGCGCGGACACGCTTACGGGTCTTGCAGGTCACGACGTGCTGGCGGGTGGAGATGGCAATGACACGCTGCGGGGCGGCGACGGCGACGACACGCTGGAGGGCGGCGCCGGTGCCGACATCCTCGACGGCGGCAGCGATCGCATCAGCCTCGGCCAGGCCGCGGTGGCGGGTGAAGCCTATGGCGATACCGTCCGATACGTGACCTCCACTGCGTCGCTGGTGCTGGACCTGGCTGCGGGTACTCTGTCGGGCGGGCACGCCGATGGCGATACCCTGGTTGCAGTCAACGGCGTCAGCACGCTGGAGAACGTAGTTGGCAGCGACGGCTTCGCCGATACGATCAGTGGTGATTCACGCGCGAATCTCTTGATCGGGCTGGGTGGCAACGACTGGCTGGATGGGCGGGGGGGCGACGACGTGCTCATCGGTGGTGATGGCAATGACACCCTGATGGGCGGCGACGGCAACGACGCGTTGTCCGGTGATGCCGGCGATGACCGGCTTGAAGGTGGCGGGGGCAACGATGTGCTGGCCGGCGGCGCCGGTGCCGACGAGCTTTACGGCGGGCTGGGCGACGACCAGATCAGCGGCGATGTGGGCAACGACAAGGCTTGGGGCGGCGAAGGCAATGACACCCTGGGGGGCCAGGACGGAGACGATCAGCTCTATGGCGAGGCCGGCAACGATACCCTGGTGGGCGGCGCAGGCGACGACCTGCTGGATGGCGGCACCGGCAACGACACCCTGGCCGGTGAGGCCGGCAACGACCTGCTGCGGGGCGGGGATGGCAATGACACCTACCTGTTCGATCGGGAGGGTGGCAACGACCGCATCGAAGACGCACTGGGCGTCAATCGCATCGTGCTGCAGAACGTGGCCAACCACGAGGTCTGGCTGCAGAAGGTGGGCAACGATCTGCTGGTCAGCGTGATTGGAGGCAGCACTCGGATCACCATCGCGGGCTACTACACCGGCGCCAGCCGGATCACCGAGATCGCGACCGGTGCAGGCTCGCTGTTCCTCGCCCACACCGAGCCGCTGCTTGCGGCAATGGCGGCAGAGTCGGCGTCCGTGCCGGCTGGGATGTCCTCCAGCTTGCAGGGCATGCTCGGCAGCTACTGGCAGAACTCGAGCAAGCCGGCACCGCTGGTCGAAACGCAGTACCTGGCCACCGACGAGGACGTGCCGCTCAGTGGCAGCGTCAATGCCGTCGACCATGACGGGAACATCACCGGGTACACGGTGATCACCGCCCCCGGCATGGGGACCGTCACGCTTAATGCGGCCACCGGCGCCTGGGTCTACACGCCGGCGGCGGACCGCCACGGCAATGACCATTTCGTGGTCCGGGTCACCGATGCCGACGGCAATACCGCCGACCAGATCGTCGATCTGGAGGTGCGCTCGGTCAACGACGCGCCCAGCGACATCCTCGCACCCGGTCCGCTGGCCGTGGACGAGAACGCCGCCAACAACCTGTCGCTGGGCCGCTTCGGCCATGTCGATCGCGACGGCGCGGAAGATACGGCCAGCTTCACCCTGATCAATGATGGCGGCGGCCGCTTCAAGCTCACCGCCGATGGCACGCTCAGCGTTCGTGATGGCACCAAGCTGGACTATGAGACCGCCACCGCGCACACCATCCGGGTGCGCGTGACCGACGGCGCCGGCGCGTGGTTCGAGAAGGACTTCAAGATCGACGTCCGCAACGTCAACGAGGCGCCGTTCACGCCGACCCGGCCACCGAACACTGCGGCCGTACTGGCCGGCGAGAAGACCGGGGCCGGTACGGTGGTGGGCACCTTCGTGATCGGGGACCCCGACAAGACCACGCCGACCCTGCAGCTGGTGACCAACCCGGGTGGCCTGCTGGAAGTGGTGGGCAACCAGGTGCGTGTGCGTGCGGGCGTTGCGATCGACTTCGAGACGCTGGCCGCCGCGCAGGGCGCGACCCTGGTCGATCTGGATGGCGATGGCATCAAGGAGGTGCTGCTGACCGCCAGCGTGAGGGCGTACGACGGCAGCCTGGCATCGGCCTCGACGCTCAGCTTCACCTATGCCATTGAAGATGAGAACGAAGCGCCGACGGCGGTGGTGTTCGCGGCCACCACCACCAGCTTCAGCGAAACCGATCGCGTTCCCACCGGAACCGCGCTGCCGGCGATCCTGCTCGGCACGCTGTCGGCCACCGATCCAGACACCACCGCCGGCAGTGATTTCGCCACGATGGTGTTCAGCGTGTCCGACAGCCGCTTCGAGATCATCAACGGCAACCAGCTGCGCCTTAAGGCCGGTGCGATCGTTGACTATGAAGCGGGAGGCAACGTCACCGTGACGGTCACCGCGACCGATCGCGGCGGCGCCGGATTGAGCGTCAGCAAGCAGTTGGTCTTCACCGTGGTCAACCGGGATGACTACCTGTACGGCACTGCCGCTGGCGAAACGCTGGTCGGCCAGGCCAACCGGGACGTGATCCAGGGGCTCGGCGGCAACGACATCATCAACGGCGGCGGTGGCAACGACGACCTGTACGGCGGCGATGGCGATGACAATCTGCGCGGTGAGGCTGGCGACGACAAACTGTGGGGCGAGCTGGGTCGCGACACGCTGTACGGTGGCGCAGGCGTCGACGAACTGCGTGGTGGTGATGGCGATGACAACCTGTATGGCGAAGACGGTGATGACCGCCTGTACGGCGACGCCGGCAATGACATCCTCGATGGCGGTGCCGGCAATGACCTGCTGGAAGGGGGCATCGGAAATGACACGCTGCGCGGCGGCGTCGGCAACGACATCCTGCGCGGTGGCGATGGCGACGATATCCTCGATGGCGGCGTCGGTGCCGACACCCTGTCCGGAGGCGCCGGTGTCGATACGCTGACCTACGCCTCGGCGACTGCGGGCATCGTGCTGAACCTGGCTACCGGAACACATGGCGGGGCGGCCGCCGGCGATGTGCTGGAAGATGCGTTCGAGCGCGTGATCGGCAGCGGGTTCGACGACGTCATCACTGGTGGCGCGGGGGATGATTACATCGAGGGTGGCGCGGGCAACGACAAGCTCTACGGCGGCGCTGGCAATGACACGCTGTATGGCGGTGATGGTGACGACCTGCTCGATGCGCAGGCAGGCAATGACACCCTGTATGGCGGCGCCGGTAACGACATCCTGAT
Organism: Stenotrophomonas sp. SMYL86; assembly: GCF_036320025.1. Taxonomy (NCBI): domain Bacteria; kingdom Pseudomonadati; phylum Pseudomonadota; class Gammaproteobacteria; order Lysobacterales; family Lysobacteraceae; genus Stenotrophomonas; species Stenotrophomonas sp. SMYL86. The sequence continues at coordinate 124,522 of NZ_JAWIRU010000006.1, read as the reverse complement.
TGGTGGCGATGATAGCGACGTCTACTTGATCGACCGCAACTCCGGTGCCGACGAAATCCGCAACTACGACTCCAGTGGCGACGATATCGACGTCATCGGCTATCGCGACATCAGTCGCAATGATCTGTGGTTCAGTCGAACCGGCGATGACCTGGTGATCTCGGTGATCGGCACCAGCGTGGTGACCACGATCAAGGGCTGGTACACGACCACCAATGCCAATGATCGCGCCAACTACAAGATTGATTTCTTCCTGGCCGGCGAGCACGCCAGCAGCACGATCAATGCGGAGGCACTGGTCGCACTGATGGCCGGTCGCACCAGGCCGGCCACGGTCGCGGCCTATCAGGCACTGCATGCCGACGGCACGTTCGAGAACCAGTGGCGGCACTACTGGGATGGCAACGGCTTGCCGTCGATCAGCATCGTGCCGGATCAGTCGATCAACGAGGATGGCCAGGTCGCCCTGCAGTTCACCGTCGGTGATGACCTGACCCCGGCATCCGGGGTCACAGTACGTGCCGTGGCGGTGGATGCCACTGACCTCACGACGGTGGTGGCCTGGATGAATACTCCGACGATCACTGCGGGGGCCAACGGCGAGCGTACGGTGACGCTGGTGCCGAAGGGCAACGCCAGCGGACGCGTTGCGATCAAGCTGATCGCAACCGATGCCGGTGGGCTGGTGACCGAGCGCGTGTTCTTCATGAATGTGGCGCCGGTAGTGGACGCGCCGGTGATTACCCGTGCCGTGCAGGTCGGCAAGACACTTGATAGTGGCACGCTGACGCTGGATGTGCAGGCGGCGCTGTCCGATGCCGATGGTTCGGAGACCCTGGAGATCCGCATCTCGAACCTGCCGACCGGGCTGACCCTGAACAAGGGCACGAACCTGGGCAACGGCGTGTGGTCGCTGACGCCGGCGCAGCTGGCCGGTCTGGCGCTGGTCGGTCCGGCCACGTGGTCGGCCGACCTGACCGGCACTGCGGCGCTGACGGTGACTGCCATCGCCAAGGAGACCGCGACGGGCAAGACCAGCAGCAAGACGCAGACGCTGTCGGTCACCATCAATGCGCGTCCGACCGACATCACTGTCGACCGCGCGTTGAGTACGGTCGAGTCAACCGCGGATGCACCGGTGGCCAATGGCACGGTGCTCGGCAATTTCGCCCGCGTCGATGCGGACAACGATGGCTTCACCTTCAGCCTGACCAACAACGCGGGCGGCCGCTTTGCGATTTCCGCAGCCGGTGTGCTGACCGTGGCCAATGCCAGCCTGCTCGACTACGAGGCCAACACCTCGCACCAGATCGTGGTGCGGGTGACCGACTCGGGCGGGTTGACCCGCGACAAGACCTTCACCGTCGCGGTGACCAACGTCGATGAAGCCCCGGCAACACCGACCGTCTCCAGCCAGCCGGTGGCGATTGCTGCGGAGAACGCGGCCTTGGGCGGCGTGGTGATCGCCAGCCTTTCCTCCAGCGGAGGCAATGGCAGCTACAGCTATGTGCTGGAAGGGGACTCTCGCGGCTGGTTTACCCTGGTCGGCAACCAGCTGAAGTTCCGCGATGGCCTGGTGCTGGATTTCGAGGCGCTGAAAGCCGCAGGCCTGACCCTGAGTGATGCCGATGGTGATGGTCGCCAGGAGGTGGTGTACTCGGTATCGGTGAAGGCCGTGTCGGGTGGGCTGACCTCGGCGGGGGCGCGCACCATCACCGTGCGCCTGGAAGACGTCAACGACGCGCCGCATGGCATCACCGTCGATCGCACGCTGAGCATCGCGGAGAATACCGCCAACGGTTCCGAGGTCGGCAAGTTCAGCGGCCAGGACCAGGACGTTACCGACGGCCTGACCTTCACACTGGTGAACAATGCGGGAGGACGCTTTGCCATCACCGCTGCCGGGGTGTTGAGCGTGGCCAATGGCGGGCTGCTGGACTACGAGGCCGCCACCTCGCATTCGATCACGGTGCGGGTCACCGACACTCATGGTGCCAGTCGCGATCAGGTGTTCCAGGTCGGCGTGTCCAACGTCAACGAAGCACCGCGCACGCCTGACGTCGTCCAGCATGTGGCGCTCACCTCGGAGAATACCGGCGTGGCCGGGCAGGTGGTGGCTACGTTGTCCTCATCTGATCCGGATGGCACCGCGCCCTCTTATCAGATCATCAACGATCCCTTCGCCTGGTTCGTCATTTCCGGAAACCAGCTCAAGTACAACGTCAGCAGTTTCGATTTCGAAGCGGTTGCACCGTACCTGCAGCTGATCGACGGCGACGGCGACGGCCAGCTGGAGGCTTACTACAACGTCACGGTCCGTGCCACGGATGGTGCGCTGGTGTCGGGCAATCGCGAGATCACGGTACGCATCGAAGACGTCAACGAGGCACCGACGACCTGGGGCCAGAGTCTGACGCTGGCCGAATCGGCGCCGGGCGCGGGCCAGACCGTGTTCCAGTTCACCAACTGGTCCGACCCCGACAGCCAGTGGTACAACCGCGACCACCGGTTTGCCATCACAGGTGGTGCCAGCAACCTGTTCGGCATCAACGCCACCACGGGTCAGATCGCGCTGCACGGGCAGCTGGACTATGAAACCGCGCAGAGCCACCAGATACAGGTGACGGTCACCGATCGTGGTGGCTTGTCCAGCAGCACCTGGGTGACGATCAATGTGCAGAACGTCAATGAGCGGCCGACGGTCGTCCAGACGCTGGATAGCAACTACGTGTACGTGCTCTGGGGAAGTGACCAGGAGGACATCTTCAGCCGTCTGGTGATCACCAGTGCGGTGGAGCTGGTGAGTACTACCGGCCAGTACTGGGACACCTACACCAACGAGACATCGTTCTTTGACTATGGGACCACGTCGAGGGCCATTTCCGGTGATGGCTTCCTGAACGGCTATTACTACAACGGCACGCTTGCCACGCGGATCGTGAATCGTGGAAACCGGCGCCAGGTGAATGACGGAAACTGGGGCGATCCGCGCGGAAGCGGCGCGGGCTACTACCAGGAGACCTACTACGACACCTACTATGAAATCGTCATCCAGAGCGTGGACAGCGCTGGTCTCTGGAGTGATCCGCTGAAGTTTGTCGTCAACGAGTTCGGTGCACGCCTCGGTCCGGTCGTGCTTGACCTGGATGGCGACGGCGTGGAGACCGTGGGCTGGGCGCAGAGCGCCACGCGCTTTGACATGGACGGTGATGGCGTGCGTGATCTGACCGGTTGGGTCGGGCCGCACGACGGTCTACTGGTGCTCGACCGCAACCGCAACGGCACGATTGATTCCGGCGCCGAAATCTCGTTCACGATGGATCTGGAGGGGGCCCATTCCGACCTCGAAGGTCTGGCTGCCTATGACAGCAATGGTGATCGGCGTCTGGATGCCAATGACGCCCGCTTCGGAGAGTTCCAGGTCTGGCGTGACGCCAACCGCGATGGCATCAGCCAGGCGGGTGAGCTGTTGACGTTGCAGCAGGCCGGCGTGGCGTCGATCAACCTCGATGCGCGCCGTACCGGGCAGATGCCGGGTACATCGGTGGACAACACTACCTATGCCAACGGTCAGTACACCCGTATCGATGGCACCCAGGCGGCCCTGTCGGACATGTTCTTCGCTTTCGGCCAGCGCGATGAGGAGGGCAACGGTGACGGCCTGAACCTGAATGCTGGCGCCGGCAAGGGCGGACGCGACCTGGGCAGCGGTGATGCCGCCTCCGGCCGGGTCAACCGTCGAGGCGGCGATCCACGCTTCGCGCCTGCAGCTGACCTGCCGCAGGCCCCGGTGGCGCAAGCAGTGACGGAACCGGGGGATCGTTTCGGTGGCGTTGAGCCCACAGCCGCCGAGCGGATGCAGCAATCGACTCGTTCGGAACATCGTGCTCCCATCGACGAAAGCATTCCCTCCGGCCAGGCATCACAGCGCTCAGCCTTGCATGACAATCTGGCGCTGGCACAGAAGAAGCGGTTCCAGATGATCGAAGCGATGTCCACGTTCGACGCCCAGCCCTATGCCCAGGGCATCAGCACAGCCGCGCGCGATCCGGCCACCATGGAACTGTTGACCGCCATTCCCGACTACAGGATTTCCCGTTCATGATCACGTCCACGACCGCCACCGCCACCACCACCACCGACGGGGCGCCGCGTACCGTTGCCGAGGCCCTCGGCCAGATCGTCTGGCTGCTTTCACAGTCGCCGCTGCACCGTGAGATGCAGTTGAAGGACCTCGAATGGTCATTCATGCCGCCGCTGCTGAAGGAGCAGTTCCGGGTGTTCCGTTTCGGCACCCTGCCGCCGTTGCCGGGCATGCAGGAGGCCGGTGCGGCCTTCGCCGGGGTGACCCAGCAGGCGCTGGAACAGTTGCCGCTTGGAGTTGCAATCTGGGCCAATTTGTCAGAGGAGGCCGAGCGCAAGCTGGAAGCCGGCGAGCGGCTGGAACTGGACGACTGGAACAGCGGCGATCGCCTGTGGCTGATCGAGTTCATCACCCCCTTCGCCCAGCCCGGCAACGGCCTGGCCGAGGCCATGCTGGGCGATCTGCTGACCGGGCCGTTCGCGGGGCGCAGTCTGTCCATGCACCGGACCGATCCGGCCACCGGCCGGCGTGACAAGGTGACCCTGGGCGGCGTGCCGTCGCAGGCGGCCTGATCCGGGAGAGGTGAACGTCCGCCCCGGTCGCCACGCTGGCGGTCGGGGGAGTAGAGGCAAGCCCGGTGGGCCGGGGCTCGATGATAGAATGCCGGGTTTCTGGCAGTGCCCACCCATGGGCGGCCGGGTATCGGCAACTCCGGCTGTGTGCTATGACAGGCACCAGCCCCCGGACAATGGAATCACTTACCTATGGCGCGCGGCATCAACAAAGTCATCCTGGTCGGCAACCTCGGCAACGACCCGGACGTGAAGTACACCCAGAGCGGCATGGCGATCACCCGCATCAGCCTGGCCACCACCAGCGTCCGCAAGGACAAGGATGGCAACCAGCAGGAACGTACCGAATGGCACCGCGTGGTGTTCTTCGGCAAGCTCGGCGAGATCGCCGGCGAGTACCTGCGCAAGGGCAGCTCGGTCTACGTCGAAGGCAGCCTGCGCTACGACAAGTACACCGGCCAGGACGGCGTGGAGAAGTACTCCACCGACATCGTTGCCGATGAAATGCAGATGCTGGGCGGCCGTGGTGAAGGCGGCGGTGGCGGCGGCGGTGGCAACTACGGCGGCGATCGTCCGCAGCGCCAGCAGGCGCCGCGCCAGGAGTACGGCGGCGGTGGCGGTGGTCAGCGTGGTGGCCAGGGTGGCGGCTATGGCAACCAGGGCGGCAATCAGGGCGGCGGTTACGGCAACCAGGGTGGCAACCAGCGCCCGCAGCCGCAGCAGGCGCCGCCGATGGACGACTTCGCTGACGACGATATTCCGTTCTGATCGAACGCTCGTTCGCAGCAGAAAAGAAAGCCCCGCTCATGCGGGGCTTTTCTTTATCCGGAATCCCTTCGGAGTTGTGCCCCGCAGCATCGGTTTTCGTGCACCGCGACTTGCAAACAGACAATTTCCTCCCCTATGGTGCAATCGATTGCATTGCTGTGAATCGTTGCGTTTGATACCGGTTGGGAGGCCGGCAGGTGGATGTCCATCCATTCGATCAGACCGGCCTCGGCGACGGGCCTCACGCGGCGCGATGCGTTGCGCATGGCCGTTGCTGGAGGCGTAGCTCTGGGGACTGCGGGAGCGTTGCCTGCATTCGCCGCCACCGCAGCGCTCAAGGGCAACCTGAAGCACTCCGTGGCCCGCTGGACCTTCCCGCAGCTGTCGGTCGCCCAGCTCTGCACGACGGTAAAGGACATCGGTTTTGCCGCCATCGATCTGGTCGGCCCGGAAGACTGGCCGACGCTGAAGGCCAATGGCGTGTACAGCTCGATGTGCAACGGCGCGGAGCTGGGCCTGACCAAGGGCTTTGCCGGCCGCCAGTTCCATGACCAGCTGGTGGAGCGCTACACGCGGCACATCGATCTGGTCGCCGATGCCGGCTATCGCAACCTGATCTGCTTCTCCGGTAATCGCAACGGCATGGACCCCGCCGAAGGCATGGCCAATGCCGAAGCCGGCCTCAAGCGCATCCTCGGGCACGCCGAGAGGCGCGGGGTGGTGCTGGTGATGGAACTGCTGAATTCCAAGGTCGATCATCGTGACTACCTGTGCGACCACTCCGCATGGGGTGTGGAGCTGTGCCAGCGGCTCGGCTCGGACAACTTCGGCCTGCTCTACGACATCTACCACATGCAGATCATGGAGGGCGACATCATCGCCACCATCGGCAAGCATCACGCCTGCTTCAAGCATTACCACACCGCAGGCGTGCCCGGCCGGAACGAGATTGGAGACCAGCAGGAGCTCCACTATCCGGCCATCTGCCGCGCGATCCGCGACACCGGTTTCAAGGGGTATCTGGCGCAGGAGTTCACGCCTGCAGCGCCCGATCCCGTTGGCTCATTGCGCGAGGCGATCCGCCTCTGCGACGTCTGAAACGATATCCACCCAGGTGAGAAACCCATGGCAGATAATCACTACGACGCCATTGTTGTTGGCTCGGGAATCAGTGGCGGTTGGGCAGCGAAGGAGCTGACCGAGAAGGGCCTGAAGGTCCTGATGCTGGAACGCGGACGCAACATCGAGCACGTCAAGGACTACGTCAACGCGATGAAGGAGGCGTGGGACTTCCCGCACCGAAACCGGCCAACGCAGGCGATGAAGGCCGACTTCCCGGTGCTGATGCGCGACTATGGCCTGGCCGAGAACCTGGAAGGGATGTGGGCCAACGAACAGGACTCGCCCTACGTCGAGACCAAGCGCTTCGACTGGTTCCGCGGCTATCACGTCGGCGGCCGCTCATTGTTGTGGGGCCGGCAGAGCTATCGCTTCTCCGACCTGGACTTCGAGGCGAATCTCAAGGACGGCATCGCAGCCGATTGGCCCATCCGCTACGCCGATATCGCGCCGTGGTACGACTACGTGGAGAAATTCGCAGGTATCGCTGGTACGCGCGAAGGGCTGGACGTGTTGCCGGATGGTGAGTTCCTGCCGCCGATCCCGTTGAATATCGTCGAGAAGGACGTAGCTGCGCGGATCAAGAAGGCCTTTGGCGGAACGCGCCATATGATCCACTCGCGCACCGCCAACATCACCAAGCCGATGCCCGAGCAGGGGCGCGTCAACTGCCAGTACCGCAACAAGTGCATCCTGGGTTGCCCCTTCGGCGCTTATTTTTCCACCCAGGCAGCGACACTGCCGGCGGCAATGAAGACCGGCAACCTGACCTTGCGGCCGTTCTCGATCGTCAAGGAAGTGCTCTACGACAAGGACCGCAAGCGTGCGCGCGGGGTGGAGATCATCGACGCGGAGACTGGGCAGGCCTACCAGTACACGGCCAAGGTCATCTTCCTCAACGCGTCGTCGTTCAACTCGACGTGGCTGCTGATGAACTCGGCTACCGACGTCTGGGACGGCGGGCTGGGCTCATCGTCGGGCGAGCTCGGGCACAACGTGATGGACCATCATTTCGGTGCGGGTGCCTCCGGCCGCGTCGAGGGGTACGAAGACAAGTACTACTTCGGGCGTCGCCCCTGCGGCTTCTACATTCCGCGTTTCCGCAACGTCGCGGCCGACAAGCGCGGTTACCTGCGCGGGTTCGGCTACCAGGGCGGCGCCAGCCGCACGGGGTGGTCGCGCGAGATCGCCGAGCTCAACATCGGTGCCGATCTGAAGGAGGCGCTGACCGTGCCCGGTGACTGGCGCATCGGCATGACCGGGTTCGGTGAAATGCTGCCGCACCACGACAACACGATCCGCCTGGACCGCGACCGCAAGGACAAGTGGGGGCTGCCAGTGCTGGCGATGGACGTTGCCATGCGTGCCAACGAACTGGCGATGCGAAAGGACATGGCCGCCGATGCCGCCGAGATGCTGGAGGCGGCCGGCGTCAAGGACGTGAAGATGCACGACAACGATTACGCCCCGGGCAAGGGCATCCACGAAATGGGGACCGCGCGCATGGGACGTGATCGGAAGAGCTCGGTGCTGAACCAGCACAACCAGGTCTGGGATGCACCCAACGTCTATGTGACCGACGGTGCCTGCATGACCTCCAGCGCCTGCGTGAATCCTTCGCTGACCTACATGGCGCTGACTGCGCGCGCGGCCGACCACGCGGTACGCGAACTGAAAGCGGGGAACCTGTGATGGATCGCCGCGAGCTGTTGAAGATGATCGTCGCCGCCACCGGTGCGGCCATGGTTGGGTTGCCTGCCCTTGTGCAGGGTCAGGCACCGGCGGGCGCCACCAAGATTCATTTCTCCGATACCGACGTCGCTACGCTGGACGAGATCGCCGAGACCATCCTGCCTCGGACCCGGACACCAGGGGCGAAGGATGCCGGCGCCGGTCTGTTCATGGCGACCTTCGTCACTGACTGCTACACCGCCCGGCAGCAGGTGACGTTCCGCGCAGGGCTGATCGATATCGACAAACGTGCCGGTGGCCGCTTCGTGTCGCTCACACCGGAAGCCCGCACCGAATTGCTGCGCACGCTCGATGCAGAAGCCAAGGCACGTCATGCCGATGTGACCGAAACCGGTACGCCTGAAGAGGGCGAGGCGATGCCGCATTACTTCACGATGCTCAAGCAGCTGGCCATCTTCGGCTTCTTCACCTCCAAGGTCGGCGCCACCGGGGTGCTGCAGTACGTCGCCGTGCCGGGGCGCTACGACGGCGATCTTGCCTATGTTCCCGGCACGCCCGCCTGGGGGACCAGCTGATGGAGTGCAACAGGATGATCAAGCCGCTGCTGATCGCGGCCACCGTGCTGGCCGCCGCACCCGTGTTCGCGCAGAACGGTGCCGACGCCGCGCGCGATCCGAAGAAGACCGAGGTGTGGACGCCGGTGCCTGCGACCGTTGCCACGCCGCCAGGCAGGGCCCCGTCCGACGCAATCGTGCTGTTCGATGGCAAGGATGTCTCCGCGTGGGAGTCGGAGCAGGGCGGAGGCGTGCCCTGGAAGGTTGCCGATGGCGCCATGACCGTCGTGCCCGGCAGCAAGGGCATTCGCACCAGGCAACGCTTCTGTGACGTCCAGCTGCATGTCGAGTGGCGCACGCCCACCGACACGAAGGGCTTCGACGGACAGAACCGCGGCAACAGCGGCATCTTCCTGCAGGAGCTGTATGAACTGCAGGTGCTCGACAGCTACAACAACCCGACCTATGCCAATGGCCAGGCGGGCTCGATCTACAAGCAGGCCATGCCGTTGGTGAACGCCTCGCGCGCACCGGGACAGTGGCAGGCCTACGACATCCTTTGGAAAGCACCGCGCTTCTCGGCGGGCGGCGGGCTTGTCTCGCCCGCGCGCATCACGGTGCTGCACAACGGCGTGCTGGTGCAGGACGACACTGTGCTGGCGGGCAAGACCGAGTACATCGGCGCGCCTTCCTACGCGCCGCATGCGTGTGCGCCGCTCTATCTGCAGGAACATGACGCCAGGGTCAGCTACCGCAACATCTGGGTGCGCGAGCTGTAGGGGCACGCGGCCAGCGTGGTCGCCGGCCGCTTACTTCGCCAGGTAGCTGGCGATGTCGTTGATCTCCTGCTGTGACAGCTGGGAGAAGGGGGGCATCAGCCCACCGCCCTTGCTGATCTTTTCCTTGATCTGCGCAGGAGCCATGCGCTTGCCGATATCGGTGAGCGCCGGGAATGCGCCCGGCATGCCCGCACGATCCGCACCATGGCAGGCCACGCAGTTCGCGGTGTAGAGCTTTGCACCCGCAGCCGGATCGTCCTTGCACCAGGCGGCCGTCGCAACGCTCATGCCACCCAGGGCCACCGCCATTGCCAGGATCATTTTCATGTGGGGCTCCTTGATGCGTCAGCGCCGCGCATGGGCAGGCGCATTCGTGGTCAGGTGTTCACGCAGATAGTCCGCACCGGTCTGGATGATCCTGGCCGGATCGCGTGGCTGGTCGTGCTCGATGATGTACCAATGCACGCCGGCGGCTGCCGCAGCAGGCAGGATCGCGTTCCAGTCCAGCACGCCCTGGCCAACCGCGGCGAATCCGCCTTCGTCCTGGGCCTGGCCCTTCGGTGCATTGTCCTTGGCGTGTACCGCGAACACGTGGCCGCGGAACTTTGCCAGCATCACTGCCGGGTCCAGGCCTGCACGCGCGACCCAGGCCAGGTCCAGCTCGGTCTGCAGGTCGGGACCGGCGGCGGCGAACAGCAGCTCCAGTCCGGTCCTGCCGTCGAAGTCGACCAGTTCGAAGTCGTGGTTGTGGTAGGCCAGGCGCATGCCCTTGCCGCGCACCTGCTTTGCGATGCGGCCCAGTTCCTGGCCCAGGGCGGTCCAGCCGGCGGCATCGCTCGGACGATCCTTCTTGTCCAGGTACGGCACCACCAGCGTCGTGTTGCCGATCGACCGGTTGAAGGTCACCACCCCATCCAGGTTGCTGCGCAGCTCGGCCAGTGGCACATGCGATGAAATTGCCTTGATCGAATACCGGTCCAGCAGCTGCTTGAGCTCGGCGGCGCTGGTGTTCTGCGTGCCGACCGTTTCCACCTCATGGACGCCAGCGTCGTGGACGATCTTCAGCTGCTGCTCGAGCGAGCCGGCATCGCGCAGGGTGTACATCTGTACCGCGATCGGCTTCTGCGTGCTGACAGCTTCGACTGCAAAAGCGGGCAGGGCAGCGAGCAGCAGAATGAGGCTTGCAGTTCCATGGACAAGGGCTTTCATCAACAGATCCTCCCGGGTTTCAACCGATGGTGGTCCAGGCACGCGACCTGGCTGATGCAATGACACGATCGACGATCCGCGCCGAGCGCAGGCCGTCCTCGAAGGTGGGCAGGCCCTGCGGCCGCTCGCCCTCGATGGCGCGATAGGTGTCGGCGACAAACGCTTCGAAGCACTGGGCGTAGCCCTGCGCGTGTCCGGCCGGCAGCACGGAAAGGCGGCGTTGATCGGCACTGCCGGCGCCTGGTCCGCGCACGAAGATCTCCTCGCGTTGGTCGGGCAGGCCGATCCACAGCCGCTCGGCGTCTTCCTGGTTGAAAGCCACGCTGGCCTTGGCACCGTCGATCTCGAACCAGAGGCGGTTGTGGCGTCCGGCCGAGACCTGGCTGACCGTCAGAGATGCCAGCGTACCGGCACCGGTCCTGAACATCGCCGCAGCCACGTCCTCGCTCGTTACCGCCTGCATTGCGCTGGCCGCGGTTGGCGTGCTGAAGCTCTGCCCGCTGACGGCGCCGCGCTCGGCGATGACCGTAGAGAACGCCGCGCTGACCTCGGCGAAGCGTTCGCCGCTGACCCATTCCACCAGGTCGCACCAGTGCGAGCCGATGTCGGCGAATACGCGCGAAGCGCCACCCAGCGCCGGGTCCACGCGCCAGTTGTTGCTGGCCGGGTCCAGCAGCCAGTCCTGCAGGTAGCTGCCGTGGATCAGGTGCAGCGGCCCCAGATCACCCTGTGCTATGCGTGCGCGCGCCTCGCGCACCACCGGGTGGTAGCGGTAGACGAAGGGGACCGTGGCAACCAAGCCGGTCGAGGCGGCCAACGCCGCCAGCGCCTGCGCATCGTCCAGCGTGGTCGCCAGCGGTTTCTCGCAGATCACGTGCTTGCCGGCTTCCAGCGCGGCCTGCGCCATCGCGCCGTGCAGATGGTTGGGCGTGCAGACGTGCACGACCTGCACCTGCGGATCGGCGATCACCTCCTCGATGTCCCGATAGGCGCGCGGGACATTCCACAGCTGCGCCATCTCACGCGCGCGCTGCGCTGACGAAGCGGCAACGCCGCGTACCTCGGCACCGGCGAGCAAGGCCGCGCGGCGGTGCACGGCGCCGATCATGCCGGCGCCGACGATGGCGATTCCAAGCGTTGGCATCGGCTCGAATCCTCAGCGTGTGGAAGATGCGGCGGCCACGGCGGGCCGGTCGCGGAACAGCAGCAGGAAGGCGATCAGAACCACCAGCGCGACGCCAGCCGGGAACAGCCAGATCTGCTGCCAGTCGGGGCCGGCCTCGGTGGTGAAGTGCTCCACCACCGCGCCGGACAGGAAGGTGCCGATCAGCATGCCCACGCCGTACGTGGCCAGGGTGATGAAGCCCTGCGCGCTGCTGCGCACGGCGGGGCCGGCATGGGCATCGGTGTAGATCTGGCCGGTGACGAAGAAGAAGTCGTAGCAGATGCCGTGCAGCACGATGCCGATCACCAGCAGCGAGAAGCCGCTGCCCGCATCGCCGAAGGCGAACAGGACGTAGCGCACCACCCACGCCGCCATGCCGACCGCCAGCATGGTCTTCACCCCCAGCCGCACGAACAGGAACGGCATGGCCAGCATCAGCAGCACCTCGGAAACCTGGCCCAGCGACTGCAGGCCCGCTGCGCCGCGCACGCCCAGGTCGTTGAGATACGGATTGGTGAAGTTGTAGTAGAACGACAGCGGGATGCAGATGGCGATGGAAGCCAGGAAGAACACCAGGTAGGCACGCGACTTCAGCAGCCGCAATGAATCCAGCCCCAGGATCTGTCCCAGCCCGGCATCGCGCTGCTGTGCCAGTGGCGGCGTGTGCGGCAGGGTGAACGCATACAGGCCCAGTACCAGCGATGCCAGCGCCGCCATGCGGAACGTCAGTTCAAGCCGATGGGCCTGCTCCCAGCCCAGCCAGCCGATCAGCACGCCTGCGACGATCCAGCCGATGCTGCCGGCCACGCGTACCAGCGGGAACTGTTTCTCGGGCGACTGCATGTGCCGCATCGCCACGCTGTTGGCCAGTGCCAGCGTGGGCATGAACAGCAGCATGTAGCCCATCACGCAGGCCGAGAACATACTGAAGCTGGTGGCGGTGGACGCCAGCCACATCAGTACCGCGCCGGCCAGGTGCAGCACCGCGAGGATGCGCTGCGCGGCGAAGTAGCGATCAGCGATCAGGCCGACCAGGAAGGGCGCGACGATCGCGCCGATCGACTGGCTGAGGAAGGCCGTTGCGACCTGGCTGGCGCTGGCCTGCAGCGGGCCCTGTACCAGGTACGTCCCGAGGGTCACGAACCACGCTCCCCAGATGAAGAACTGCAGAAACATCATCGCGCCCAAGCGCGACATGGCGTGCGACATGGCTTGCCCTCCCGGGGCGGTAATGGCTCAGATTCCCAGCATGCGGTGCAGTGATGCGGCGTCCGTGCCACTGTCGGCAAAGTCATCGAAGGCGCGCTCGGTCACCCGGATGATGTGGTCGCGGATGAAGGCGGCACCTTCGCGTGCGCCGTCCTCCGGGTGCTTCAGGCAGCACTCCCATTCCAGTACCGCCCATCCGGGGAAGTCGTACTGGGCGAACTTGGAGAAGATCGCCTTGAAGTCGATCTGGCCATCACCGGGCGAACGGAACCGGCCCGGACGATCGATCCAGTCCTGGTAGCCGCCATACACGCCGCTGCTCGCGCTGGCGCGATACTCCGCGTCCTTGACGTGGAAGATGCCGATGCGCGCGTGGTAGCGGTCAATGAAGCCCAGGTAGTCCATCTGCTGCAGCAGCAGGTGGCTGGGGTCGTACAGGATCTTCGCGCGGGGGTGATGGTCCACCACATCGAGGAAGCGTTCAAAGGTCGCGCCGTCGTGCAGGTCCTCACCCGGGTGGATCTCGAAGCACAGGTCCACGCCGCAGGCGTCGAACGCATCCAGGATCGGGCGCCAGCGGCGGCCGAGTTCGGCGAAGGCTTCTTCCACCAGTCCCGGTGGACGCTGCGGCCAGGGATAGAAATAGGGCCAGGCCAATGCGCCGGAGAACGTGGCATGCGCGGTCAGCCCCAGGCGCTGGCTGGCTTTGGCGGCCAGCAGAAGCTGCTCGACTGCCCAAGCCTGGCGGGCAGCCGGATCGCCGCGCTTGTCCGCCGGCGCGAATCCGTCGAACAGGCTGTCGTAGGCCGGATGCACCGCGACCAGCTGCCCCTGCAGATGGGTGGACAGCTCGGTGATCTGCACGCCATGACCGGCCAGCATGCCGGCGACGTCGTCGCAGTACGCCTGGCTGAGCGCGGCCTCGGCCAGATCGAACAGGTGGGGCGCGCTGGTGGGGACTTGTACGCCAGAATAGCCCAGACCCGCGGCCCATCCGGCCAGCGTGTCCAGCCGATCAAAAGGAGCTGTGTCGCCGATGAACTGCGCCAGGAACAGCGCTGGACCCTTGAGCGTCTTCAACGTGATTCGCCCTCGATGCAATCGATTGCATTATCCTAGCAGGGGCTCACGCAGGACCTGTTGTGCACTGCACAGCAGACAGGAGAACTAACGCCATGGCCACCATCTACGACATCGCGAAGCACGTCGGCGTCTCCGCAGGCACGGTGTCGCGGGCGCTTTCCCGGCCGGACAAAGTGCTGCCGGCTACCCGCGCGCGCATCGAGCAGGCCGCCGCCGCACTGGGCTATGTGCCCAACACGGTGGCCCGCACGCTCAAGACCCAGCGCAGCGGCAAGATCCTGGTCACCGTCCCGGACATCGCCAATCCATTCTTCGCGCAGATCCTGCAGGGGGCGGAGGACGCCGCACAGGCGGTCGGCTATGCCGTTCTGCTCGGCGATACCCAGCATCAACCCGACCGCGAGGAGCGCTATGCGCAGATGCTCCGGCGCAACGAGGCCGACGGCATGATCGTGCTGGGGCACCGCCTGCCGCCCACGGCGCGCGCGATCGTCCAGCAGCGCGGTGCCGCCGCGCCGGTGATCAACGGCTGCGAGTTCGATCCCGCGCTGGGCATTCCCAGCGTCCATATCGATAACGCCGCGGCCGCGCGCGTGGTGATGGAACATCTGTATGGGCTGGGACACGAGCGGATCGCCGTGGTCGGCGGACCGCCGGACAATCCGCTGCACCAGCAACGGCTGGAAGGGGTGCGGGCTGCTGGCAAGGCGCGTGGACGCCTGCGCCAGCTGAACATCGTGCCGGGTGACTTTTCGGTGGAATCCGGCCATGCGGCTGCCATGGCGCTGCTGGACGGCATGTCTGCGCCAACGGCGATCTTCTGTTTCAGCGATCAGATGGCGCTGGGCACCCTGGCGGCCTGCCGCGATCTGGGCATCCGCGTGCCGGAGGACCTGTCCATCGTCGGCTTCGATGATCTGGCATCTTCCCGCTACCTCACGCCGCCGTTGACCACCATCCGGCAACCGATGCGGGAGATCGGTGAGCGCGCGGTCAACCTGCTGCTTGCCATCATCGAGCACATGGATGTGCCGCTGCAGCAGACGCTGGATTTCAGCCTGATGCTGCGGGGTTCAACGGCGCCACCCAGGCGTGGGTGAGGCAGGGTAACCGCCGTGAATCCTTGATCCCGAATTGACGCAGAGCTGTCAGACTCACCAGAGGCCGCCCGGCAAGGGCGTGCGATCGCGCAAGGGGGTCGGCAATGCCGTTCTTGACGGACTCGACGGAAGTCGCGGTCGAAGGCATCGGCGCGGCACGTCGCATCGGCTGGATGCGCTTCGTGGGCAATGGGCTGGGCGCGATTCCCATCGCCTCGATCATTCTTGAACGTCAGGACGGTGTGTTGGCCTGGGCGTTGCTGCTGCTCAATGCGTTGGCATGGCCGGCGCTCGCGCTGGTGCTGACCCAGCGCTCACGGCAGCCTGCGGTGGTCCAGTTCCGTTGCATGGTGGTTGATTCCTTCTTTGGCGGTGGCTGGATCGCCTTCATGGGGCTCAGCGTGGTACCCAGTGCGTTGTTCGCCGCGCTGCTGGTCGCCGACAAGATCGCCGCCGGTGGGGTGAAGCTGGCGGTACGGGCCACACTGGCACTGGTGGTGGGATTCGCGCTCACCTGGTGGGGGCTCGGGTTTCCTTACCAGCCGGTGTCATCGCAGCGCACGATCGTGCTCAGCGTGCCGTTCCTGTTCGTCTACGGCATCGGCCTCAGCATCCTCAGCTGGCAGCTGGCGCGGCGGGTGAAATCGCAGAACCGCCAGTTGAAGCGGCTGAGCCGCATGGACCCGCTGGTGGAGCTGGCCAACCGCGGCTTCCTGATCGTCCGTGCGCAGCAGGCACTGGACAAGGCGCAGGGGCAGGGTGGTTTTGCCTGCCTGCTGATGCTTGATGTGGATGACTTCAAGCGCATCAATGACTCGCACGGTCATCGCGCCGGGGACGAAGTGCTGCGCCATATCGCGTCCACCTTGCGCGCCTTCGCCCGGCCTGGCGATACCCCTGCGCGGCTGGGAGGCGACGAGTTCGTCGTGCTGCTGCAGGACTGTGCGCCCGTCGATGCGATGCATGTGGCAGAGCGGGTTCGGCTGCAACTTCTGGAGGCAGCACGGCAGGCAACCCCGGGCATCGAGTTCAGCGTCAGCATCGGAATCGCGGCGACGCCGCGCGGTGGCAGCGTCGAGGACTGGCTGGCACTGGCCGACCGCGCGCTGTACCACGCCAAGCGCCAGGGCAAGAACAACGCCAGCTATGGCGAATGAGGTGTTGACACGTCTCTGGCGCAGGCCAGCAGCTGGGCGGCCGTTGCCGGAGGCTTGCAGCGCACCGCCAACTGCAGCGTAGTGGTCGGCATGCCCAGTTCCAGCGCAACAAAAGCCAGGCCGCTGCGGTGCATGCTCTGCATCGAGGCCGGCACGATGGCGATACCCAGGCCGGCAGCGGCAAGGTTGATCGCTGAAGCCACCTGCGGCGCTTCCTGCTGGATGGTAGGCGCGAAGCCCTGGCTGCGGCAGGCAGCGACGACGTCTGCACTCAGGCCCTGACCCGATTTCCGCGAGAACAGGATGAAGCGCTCGTCGCGCAGCTCGGCCAGCGCGATGCTTGTCCGGCTCGCCAACGGGTGATCGGCCGGCAATACTGCCACCAGTGGCTCGGCACTGAGTTGCTGTGTCATCCGTTCACCGGTATTGGAAAACGGCGGGCGCACGATTACTGCATCGAGCTCGCCATCATCGAGGCGCCGGACCAGGGATTCACTGCCATCTTCTACCAGCCGCACCTGCACTGCCGGATGCGCCCGCTGGAAGCTGCGCATCAGCGCGGTGACCGCCTCGTTGTAGGTCGCCGATTCGGTCAGCCCCAATGTCAACGTGCCGACCTCGCCGCGTGCGGCGCGCAGCGCCTCCTCCTTGGCCTGGTCGACGCGCGCGAGGATGTCCTCCGCGGCTTTCCAGAATACCTGGCCAGCATCGCTGAGCACGATGCCGCGTCCCTGCCGGTGGAACAGCGGTGTGCCGATCTCTTCCTCCAGGGCGCGGATCTGCTGCCCGAGCGGCGGCTGGGCGATATGCAGGGCCTCGGCGGCCTTGGTGAAGCTCTGCAGCTGGGCAGTCATGACGAAGTAGCGCAGGTGCCGCAGTTCCATTGGAACCTCAAACGTTCTGGTGCTGTACGAACACGGTATTGGACGGTCGCCGCTGGCGGCAACATCATCGGTATCCCACGGCAGATGTCCAACGACAAGGGAGACCACATGAAAAAGACACGTCAGTTGCGCGATCTGCTCCGCCAGGGCAGCGTGATTGCGCCAGGTGCATTCGATGGATTGTCGGCACGCCTGGTGGAGCTGGCCGGCTTCGATGCGGTCTATGCCAGCGGCGGCGCCATCGCACGTTCGGCCGGCGTGCCGGACATCGGCCTGCTCGGCCTCAGCGAAGTGCTTGCGCAGGTTGAACGGATCGTCGATGCCTGCGATCTGCCGGTGATCGCCGACGCTGACACCGGCTTCGGCGGCACCGCGAATGTTGAACGCACGGTGCGCGCGTTCGAAAGGGCAGGGGTTGCCGCCCTGCATATCGAGGACCAGGCCTTCCCCAAGCGCTGCGGACACCTGGATGACAAGACGCTGGTCGACGCGGGCGAGATGTGCACGAAGATCCGTGTTGCCTGCCAGTCGCGGATCGACCCGGAGTTGATGATCATCGCGCGTACCGATGCCATCGCCTGCGAAGGCCTGGATGCGGCGATCGAACGGGCGCAGGCCTATGTGGACGCGGGCGCGGACATGATCTTCGTCGAGGCACCGGAAACGCTGGAGCAGATCGAGGTGATTTCGCAGCAGGTTCCCGGGCCGAAGCTGATCAACATGTTCCACAGCGGCAAGACGCCGCTGGTGCCCGTGGCGCGGCTGGCCGAACTCGATTACCGGCTGGTGATCATTCCCTCGGACCTGCAACGGGCTGCGATCCGGGCCATGCAGCGCACCCTGCAGGAGATTGCAGTGACCGGTGACAGCGGGCGTGTTGCCGGCGAGCTGGCCAGCTTCGGCGAGCGTGAGACGATCGTGCGCACGGCGCGGTATCTGGCACTGGACCGGGTGTGATCCGGGCGTGATTGCGGACGTGCCGATGGACGGAGAAGGGGCGGCGGAATCCGCGTGTGTTGCCTGTTCATCCTGCACCCGGAATCATCGCCGCCAATCCTCTACCATGGGCCACCCTGCCCGGACGTGCCGCCCATGCAAGACGCCCTCGTTGCCCAGCCCAAGCCCCCCGTCCCGAGGATCGCGGCCTGGCTGATGATGCTGCTGGGCATGTGGCTGGCGTTGAAGCTGGGCCTGGTGGTGACCCTGCTGTCGGGCCTGCTGGTGTTCCAGCTGACCCACCTGCTGGCCTCCACCGTGGAGGGCAAGCTGCCGCCAGGCCGGGCGCGGGCGATCGCGGTGATCGTGCTGTCAGCGGTGATCATCAGTGCGCTTGTACTGGCCGGGATCGGCGTGGCGTCATTTTTCCGCAACGAGACCGGTGGACCGGACGCATTGCTGGCGCGGCTGATGGAGATCCTCAATTCGTCGCGGCACCAGGTGCCGGCGCTGCTGCAGCCGTACATCCCCGAGGACATGCCGGCGCTGCGCACGGCACTGAACGACTGGGCCGCCGAGCATCAGCGCCAGCTGGGCGTGGCCGGTACCTCGGTGGTGCAGGTGGGCGTACGCGTACTGATCGGTATGGTGCTGGGCGCGATGATCGCGCTGTATGACGAACTGCCGCTGCCGAAGATGGGCCCGCTGGCGCAGGAGCTGATCGGCCGCACCAGCCGCCTGGCCACTGCGTTCCGCCAGGTGGTGTTCGCGCAGGTGAAGATCTCGCTGCTCAACACCGTGTTCACCGCCATCTTCCTGCTGGGCGTGCTGCCGTTGTTCGGCGTGCACCTGCCACTGTCCAAGACCCTGGTACTGATCACCTTCATCGCCGGCCTGCTGCCGGTGGTGGGCAACATCATTTCCAACACCATCATCACCATCGTCGCGCTGTCGGTCTCGTTCTACGTGGCCGTGGCGGCGCTGCTGTACCTGATCGTGATCCACAAGCTGGAGTACTTCCTCAATGCGCGCATCGTTGGCGGCGAAATCCAGGCCCGCGCCTGGGAGCTGCTGTTGGCGATGCTGGTGATGGAAGCGGCGTTCGGCCTGCCCGGCCTGGTGGCGGCGCCGGTGTTCTACGCCTACGTGAAGCGCGAACTGGTCGACCAGCGCTGGATCTAGTACGGCAGGGTGTGACGCATTCGCCCCAGCCCGGCGCGGGGTGAGACCTTGCGGCGCGTTCGCGGTGGCTGCGGTATACCCATGGTCACGGTTCGCGCGGCACTGGCTTGGCGCTGCCGGGACCGGCGGCTACAGTGATCCGCACTTCAGGGGAAATTTGCATGGCCGGCAAGGCATCGCCCATCGGACTGCGGACCTGGGTCTGGATCCTGGCGGGGTCGTTCGTGGTCTGTACGCTGCCGTTGATGGCCATCGCGCTGGTCCAGGGCACGCTGCGCTACAGCGCTGCCGAGGACAACCTGGTCAGCCTGCGCCAGCTGCGCCAGACCTTCGACCTGGCCAACCTGGTCTCGGCCGAACGCGGCCCGGCCAACAGCCTGCTCGGTGCCGACCCGGCCGATGCCAGCGAGCATGCGCGGCTTACGCTTCAGCTGGCGGTGGTGCGCAGGCGTGTGGACACCGCGCTGCAGCAGCTGGATGCCGTGTTCACGGCTGATCCGGGCGTGGTGGATGAGCATGGGATGCTGGCAGACGCGCAACGTCGCCTGCAGTCGGCACGCGCGGGCGTGGACCGGGTGGCAGCGCAGCCGCGCGACGCACGACGCGTCGAAGACGTGGAGCGCGCGATCAGCGGCATGTTTGCCGTGGTCGACCGCCTGCATCTGCTGACCTCGGCACAGATCAACGTACTGGTCCGGGCCGACCGCGAAGCGGCGATTCCAGCCATGCAGGGCCAGGTGCTGATCGACCTGCGCGAGCACGGCGGGCGTCTGGCCTCCAACGTGATGGCGCCGGTGGCGGTACCCGGTGCCTGGCGCAACGAACAGGTGCGCGCGGCGCTGCAGACCGAGGGCCGCCTGCTGGAACTGTGGCGGCTGGCCGGCAGCCACGAATCGGTGTTCCGCAGTGATCCGACGCTGTCCTGGCATTGGGATATGGCGCGCCGGCAGTTCTTCGGCGAGTCACTGCCGATGATCGAACAGCTGATCGACGACGGACGGCGTGGCCTGCCGCCGCCGTGGACCGCTGCCGAGTTCACCACGCGCTACGTGCCGACCCTGCAGTCGCTTGAGGCGCTGCGTGACGGTTACCTGAGTGTGTCCATCGCCAGGTTCGAGCACACCCGCAACCGGGAGGCCACGCGGCTGGCGGTACTTCTGGCCACCGCGCTGGGAACCCTGGTGGTACTGGGTGTGGCGCTGCGTATCGCGCATCTGCAGATCCTGCGGCCTCTGCTGCAGGCACAACGGCAGGTGATCCAGATTGCCTCCGAAGCGCCGGGGCCCGAGCAGCATGTCACCCATCCGCTGGCCGAGATGCAGCGCCTGTTCGATGCGATTGAAGTGCTGCGCGAGAAGTCGCGCGAACGCTCGGCGCTGACCAGCGAGCTGCGCCAGCTGGCCGGCACCGATGAATTGACCGGACTGCTGAACCGTCGCGCGCTGGAGGAACTGGTGCAGCAGCGCCACGACGAGGGGCGGATGAGCGCAGTGGTGATCCTGCTGGACGTTGATCGCTTCAAATCGATCAATGATGGTCATGGCCACGATGCGGGTGATGAAGTGCTGGTACAGGTGGCGCAACTGCTGCAGCGCCATCTTCGCCGCAGCGACAGCATTTCCCGCTATGGTGGCGAGGAGTTCCTGGTGCTGCTGGCCGACGGTGACCTGGCCGCTGGCCGACAGCTGGCCGAATCGCTGCGGCTTGCGCTGCAGCAGCTGGACATCGTGGTGGCCGGCGGTACCGTGCTGCGGGTGACCGCCAGCTTCGGCGTGGCCCGCGGTGCTACCGACGCCTTGGGCTGGCGGACCCTGCTGCGTGCCGCCGATGCGGCCATGTACCAGGCCAAGGCGCAGGGCCGCGACCGCGTGCGGGTCGCCGGTGGTGGGCGCATTCCACGCTGAAACATCATGTTCATCGCTGGCGCACGCATGGCTGCCTAGACTGGACCTTCGACCATTTGGCAGGAGCGCATCATGACCGTTCGCCCCGTCGTTGCTGCAGCGCTGCTGGCCGGGATGCTGGCCGGCTGTACCTCCACTTCGTCGCAGACCGCTGCGGATGCGCCACGCCACCCCTCGGTTGCCGCCGACCTGAGCCCGGTGCCGGCTTTCACCGGCGGCGGTGCGGGTTGGAGCATTGAGATCGCCTCCACCGGCCAGGGCAACCACGATGCCAGCCTCAGCGCTGACGGCCGTACCCACAAGGGCACGCTGCGCTATCCGGGGCAGCCGGCCGATGCACCGAGCTCGCTGATCGTGCTCAACGGCGAGCTTGGCCAGCAGCCCGCCATCGTCGAGATCAAGCGTGAGTCGTGTCGCACTGCCGAAGGTGTGGACACCCTGGCCAGCGTGCAGGTGACGATAGAAGGGCAGCCGCAGCGCCGCGGTTGTGGCCACCTGGCCGTGTACTGATCCTGTGCGCCGTCGTGCTTGAGATTCCAACCCTGCACACCGTGCGCCTGCGGCTGCGTCCACAGCAGCTGGATGACTTCGGCGTCTATGCCGCGTTCCTGGCCTCGCCGCGTGCGCGGGGCATGGGCGGGCCGTTCGGTGAGGTGGCGGCGTGGGGGCAGTTCTGCCATGACCTCGCCAGCTGGCATCTGTTCGGCCATGGCGCGTTGATGATCGAGCGTGCCGATACGGGAGCCTGCATCGGCCAGGTCGGGATCAATCATGGCCCGCTGTTCCCGGAAAAGGAACTGGGCTGGCTGCTGTATGACGGCCATGAAGGGAAGGGCTTCGCTACCGAAGCGGCCGGCGCGCTGCGCGACTGGGCCTTCGTGGTGGCGCAGCTGCCGACCCTGGTCAGCTACATGGCATCGGACAACCTGGCGTCGCAGGCCGTTGCACAGCGGCTGGGCGGCGTGCTGGACGATCACGCCGTGCGCAGTGATGCCGATGATCTGGTGTATCGCTACCCGCGCTGACGCCTAGCTGCCCGTGGCCGGGGCCTGTACCGTGCGGCCGAGCGCCTTGGCGACGCCTTCGCGCTTCTCGATCAGGAATTCCATCAGGGCGCGCACGCGCGGTGGCATCTGCTCGCGCGAAGGCACGTACAGGTAGAAGCCGGGGAACGGTGCCGACCACGCCGGCATCAGGCGGACCAGGCGCCCATCGGCCAGCATCGGCTGCAGTGACAGATCGATATGCTGCATCACGCCCAATCCCTGCAGCGCGGCGCGGATCATGCCCTCATCGTCGTTGGTGACATAGCGTCCGCGCGGTTCCACTTCAAAGTCATGACCGGGCTGGCCCGGCGTGCTGAATTCCCAGGCATAGACCCCGCCGCTGCCGGTCTGCCGGTAGCCCAGGCACTCGTGGGCGGCCAGTTCGGCGGGCGTGGTGGGCGTGCCATGGCGGGCCAGGTAGGCCGGCGAGGCGACCACCACCATTTCCAGCATCGGCGTGACCGGCACGGCGATCATGCCTTCGGCCAACCGCTCGCCAAGGCGGATGCCGGCGTCACAGCCGTCGGCAACGATGCTGGACAGGCCGTCGTCCATCACCAGCTCGATGCGCAGCTCGGGGTAGCGCGCGAAGAACTCCGGTAGATGCGGTTCGATCAGCGTCTTGGCAGTCAGGCGCGCGGTGTTGATGCGCAGCAGGCCGGACGGAGCGTCATGGCTGGCGCGCAGGTCGCGTACTGCGGTTTCGATGGTGCTCAGCGATGGCCGCAGTGCGTCGAACAGGCGCTGGCCTTCCTCGGTGAGCGACATGTCACGGGTGGTCCGGTGCAACAGGCGTACCCCCAGCTGTTTCTCCAGGGTCTTCAGGCTCTGCGACAACGCCGGGCGCGAGACCCCCATTTCAACGGCCGCTTTGGTGAAGCTGCGGTGGTGGGCGATGTGGGCAAACCAGGCCAGCTGGGGCAGCAGGGCCGGGTTGATCGGGCTGGGGGCGCTCATGGGGCTCGGTCGGCAGGACGGCGGGAGAAGATGGCGGCACAGGCTGTCGCTCTTTGGTAATTGCAGCTTACTACTATGGTTGTGATTGGCCGCTTTTTCGGCCCCAATCCCGGGTCTATCGTGCTTGCAACGGCGACACCCGTCGCCTCCCGCCGCTACCGAGGAGCCGCAGCATGGAAACCATCAACATCCAGAATCCGGACATGGCCTGGCCCATCGCCGCCGACCTGCATTTCCCGCCGGACTTCGACCGTAACCAGATCTATCCCGCGATCATCAGCATGCATCCGATCGGCAGCTGCAAGGAGCAGACCGCCGGCAACATCTACGGTGAGGCCCTGGCTCGCGAGGGCTACGTGGTGATCGCCTATGACGCCAGCTTCCAGGGCGCCAGCGGTGGCGAGCCGCGTCGGGTCGAAGACCCGACCCAGCGCGTGGAGGATGTACGCCGCGTGGTCGACCATCTGGTCACCCTGCCGTACGTGGATGCCGAACGCATCGGCGTACTGGGCATCTGTGGCGGTGGTGGCTACGCGATCAACGCCACCATGACCGAGCGCCGCATCAAGGCGGTCACCAGCATCACCGGTGTCAACTTCGGCCGGCTCAGTCGTGAGGGCTTTGGCGGTTTCGATCCGATCGGCACGCTGGAGGCCATCGCTGCCCAGCGCACCGCCGAGATGCGCGGCGGCGAGGCCCGTGTGGACCTGTTCCTGCCGCCTTCGGTGGAACAGGGGCGCGCCGCCGGCATCACGGATATCGATGTGCTGGAGGCCACGGACTATTACCGCACGCGCGAGCCGCAGCCCAACGGCGTGGTCAGTGCGCTGTTCTCGCATCGCGGTGCAGCGGTGGGCTGGGATGCCTTCCACCTGGCCGAAGTCCTGCTGACCCAACCGTTGCTGGTGGTGATCGGTGACAAGCCGGGTGGCTTTGGTGCCTACCGCGATGGCCTGGAGATCCATGGCCGTGCGGCGTCGAAGCACAAGCAGTTGAAGGTGGTCGAAGGCTGGTCGCATTACGACCTGTATGACAAGCCGGAGCCGGTGCGCGAGGCCCTGTCAGCGGTCGTTCCCTTCTTCAAGCAGCACCTGTGAGCTGATGTGGCAGGTGGTGCCGGCCACGGGCCGGCATCATCTGTACGCGGAGTACTCCGCCCAGTCATCGAGATCGGCCAGTTCCGGCGCCAGCGCATGTTCGACCGCGCGGCGCAGCAGTGCCGGCGCGACGTAGTGCCGGTGCGCGGCATCGATCAGCGCCATGTACAGGCGGCCGAACGCATTGCGGGTCTGCACGCGCGAGCCGAGGCTGATCTCGACGTGGCCATCGGCACAGCGCTGCACCCGCACGCTGCTGCGGAAGCGCAGGTGGCGATCATCGGCACCGAGCAGCACTTCGGCGCAGGTGTCCCCGTCATCGATGTGCGCGTCCAGCACCGGGTAGCGACCGGCGAACAACCGGCTGCGGTCGGTCGACAGCAGTGACGATACCGGGCAGCCGAGCGGCGACGTACGCAGCCGCAACGGCGCCACGAGGCGGTTACGCAGTGCCATCAGGTGGCCCACGCCGGTGGGCGGATTGCGCAGGAAGCCTTCCAGTACATCGGCCAGCAGTACCGACGCGGTGTGATGCGCGACCTGCGCGCTGTCCAGGCACAGCGTGGTCTGGTCCTGGTAGTGGCTGTGCGGCAGCGCAGTGGCCAGCAGCCCGTCGCTGTGTGGTGCCTGCGACTGGACCGGGTAGGCCGGTGTGGCGCGTTCGACGAACCCGCGCAGCGGCCGCAGTGGAATCCGGCGCAGCGGACCGAGCAGGGCACGGGTACGCGCGCACAGCTGAGCACTCAGGCTGGGGGGGGCGGCCTGCAGCGACAGCTGCAGCAGTGGCGCTGCCGAGAGTGCAGTGGCCGATGGCCAGTGGGCATCGGGCAGTACCTCGGTCAGGCTGGGGATATCGGCCGCATTGCGTTGAACCTGTGCACGGGCCTGCTCATCCATCGCCCCGGCCAGCTCATTGCTGTGGCAGGACAACGCGAACAGCGCCGGATGTGTGCGATGGTTCGATGCGAACTGGTGCCACGTGCCGCCGCCGAAGCGCACGGTGAACAGGCAGTCCGGTGGAATGCGGATGCGCCGCAGCGTGCGTGCGAAGGCAGCGGGATCGCGCGCCAGCTGCGCGTCGGAGGCGGTGGCGAAGCGCAGCTCGGCGCCCGCGCTTCCGGCGATGGCGGTGAACGTGCGCGGGCCTGCATGGCGATGAAACGGGTGACCAACGGCACCGACGGTGAAGCTGTACAGCGAGGAGGCGTCGCCCTGCTGCAGATGCATGCCGCCCAGTCGCGCCGAAGGCTCGTCCAGCGCATCGATGAAGGCCGGGTGGTGGCGCTGGCGCTGGCTGGCGTCGGTCACCAGCGCATCACCGGCACCGATGCCGAGCTGCGCGATCAAGGTGACTTCGGTCGGGCTTCCGCCCTCTTGCCCCGGAAGCTGCACCCCTGGAAACGAACGGCGGTCGCTGGTCGAACCAGGCATGGTCATGCTCCTTGGCGGGGCGGTTCAGCGGGCTGGGGACTTGCGGCGCGTGCGTGCTTCTCGCTTCAGCGGGCCGCCGACCGGACACACTTCGGCTGCCCAGGAAAACAGCGTGTTGGCCAAGCGGTCGGGCACCTGCCGGAAGTAGACGAACTGGCCGCGCTTCTCGCGTTCGATCAGGCCGGCTTCCTCGAGGATGCGCAGGTGGCTGGACAGCGCCGGCTTGCTGAAGTCGAAGCGTTCGGCCAGCTCGCCCGCGCTCAGCTCACCGGCGCTGAGATAGGCCAGGATCTGGCGGCGGGCGGTGGAGGCGAGGGCTTCGAAGATACGGTCCATGGCGAGCTAATTAACTAATTCGTTAACTGATACTCCTCCCGCCAGCGCCGGCTGTCAAGCCATGACCCGTTGCGCGTGGCGCCCGGGCTTTGCCATCCTCCCTGCTGTTTTCCGTAGCGTGGAATCCCGATGCGTCCTGTGTTCTGGCTGGCTTTGGCCCTGCTGCCCACCCTGGCGGTGGCGCAACCTGCGCGTACTGCAAAGGCCAAGGCCCCTGCGCAGGATCCCTTCAGCGAGCTGTTCGATACTGCCTGCATGCAGCACATCGGTGCCCCGGCGCGGTTGCAGTCGCTGATGGAATCCAATGGGCTGTCGCCGTTGCAGCCCGCCGAAGCCGCGACGCTGTTGCAGGGGCAATCGGGCGTGGCCTGGATGGTGCCTCTGGCCAGTGGCCGCTATGCGGTGAGCTGGGCTGACGATGGCACGTGTACGGTCTACGCCGAAAAGGCCGACGCGGCGGTCGTGCAGAAGGGATTCGCCCGGTTGGTGCAGGCCGCACCGAAGCCGTTGCAGGTGCGGTCGCTGCCAGGGCGTGGGCCACTGTCGGCCGATCAGGTGGCCATCCAGTACGGCTGGGCCACGCCGGGGCAGGGCAAGCTGCAGGTGCGATTCCGCCTGGTCACACGGCAGGCGGCCGAAGCCGGCGTGCAGGCGATGGCCTCGGCGGCCCCGGGCGAAGCGATGCTGGCGCAGGGCGCGCCTGGGCCCTGAAGGGCCCACGCTCGCGATTCAGCCTTTCACGCGGCAAGTGGTATATCGTTTATCGATAAATTCACCCGGGGCGGCGAGGCCACCCCAATGCCGGAGGCCGCTTGACCGCTCGTCCCGCCCGCGCCAGACCCGCGCGAGGCTTGTTCACCCTGGCCCAGGCCGCCGTACAGGCGGTGCGGGCGATGTGCTGGCTGGGCATCCTGGCCGCACTGCTGGCCGTGCCGCTGGTCGCCCACGACCGCAGCTGGCTGCTCGACAGCATCCACGACGCTGATGCCGCTGCCGTGCATGGCAGCGACCTGTTCCTGCATTTCTGCCTGGGCCTGGGCGCGATCGTCGCGCTGCTGGTGCTGTGCCTGATGTTCCTGCGCCACCTGCTGCGGCTGTTGAAGTCGGCGGCGCGCGAGCGGCCGTTCACCCACGCCAATGCACAGCGCCTGCAGCGCATGGCCTGGCTGATGCTGTCGATGGAGGTGCTGTCGATCCTGATCGGCGCCTACGCCGCCTGGATGGGCCCGGACTTCACCTGGATGGAGGTGGGCGGCGGCATGTCGATCACCGGTCTGGTCGCGGTGCTGATGCTGTTCGTGCTGGCACGCGTATTTGCCGTGGGTGCGGCAATGCGCGATGACCTCGACGGTGTCATCTGATGGCGATTGTCATCACCCTGGACCGCATGCTGCAGGAACGGGGCATGACCCTGTCCGAGCTGGCCGGGCGCATCGACATCACCCTGGCCAACCTGTCGATCCTGAAAACCGGCAAGGCGCGCGCCATCCGCTTTTCCACACTTGATGCGATCTGCCGTGAGCTGCAGTGCACGCCCGGTGACCTGCTCGGGCATGACCCGGCGCAGGCGCAGGAGGCTGACTGAGTGTTTCCCCTTTTCCCTTACCTACTGACGAAACGGACCTGAAATGGAATGGTTGGCTGACCCCTCGATATGGATGGGCCTTGCAACCCTGGTCGTGCTGGAGATCGTTCTCGGCATCGACAACCTGGTGTTCATCGCGATCCTGGCCGACAAACTGCCGCCGCACCAGCGCGACCGCGCGCGGGTGATCGGCCTGGCGCTGGCCCTGCTGATGCGGCTGGTGCTGCTGGCGGCGCTGGCCTGGATCATGAAGTTGACCGAGCCGCTGCTCACGCTGTTCGACCACAGCTTCTCCGGGCGTGACCTGATCCTGCTGGGCGGTGGTCTGTTCCTGCTGTTCAAGGGCACGATGGAACTGCACGAGCGGCTGGAGGGCCGCGAGCATCACGAGGATGGCAAGAAGGTCTACGCCAGCTTCGCGATGGTGGTGGCACAGATCGTGGTGCTCGACGCGGTGTTCTCGCTGGACTCGGTGATCACCGCGGTCGGCATGGTCGACAACCTGGGCGTGATGTATGCCGCGGTGACCATCGCGATGGTGCTGATGCTGGTGGCCAGCAAGCCGCTGACCCGCTTCGTCAACAAGCATCCTACGGTGGTCGTGCTGTGCCTGGGCTTCCTGTTGATGATCGGTTTCAGCCTGGTGGCCGAAGGCCTGGGCTACAAGATCCCGAAGGGTTATCTGTACGCGGCGATCGCCTTCTCGATCCTGGTTGAAGCCTTCAACCAGTGGGTGCGCTTCAATCGCGAGCGCAACGAGCGTCGCCAACCGTTCCGCCAGCGTACCGCCGACGCCGTGCTGCGCATGCTGGGCGCGCGCCCGGCCAATGGCCACGACGACGAAAACGCTGACGAACACGTCGATGCCGAAGAGCGGTTGCAGCCGGCCGAGCACGAGATGATCCGCAGCGTGCTGGGCCTGGCTGATCGCCCGGTGTCGAGCGTGATGACCGTGCGTGCCGACGTGCAGTGGATCGACCTGGCACGTGGGCAGGAGGATGTGGTGGCACGCCTGGTGGCATCGCCGCACACCCGCCTGCTGGTGGGTGATGGCGACCTGGACAGCCTGCGCGGCGTGGTGCAGAGCCGCGACCTTCTGGCCGACCTGCTGCAGGGCAGGCCGCTGCAACTGGAGGGCAACCTGCGCGAGCCGCAGTACGTGCTGTCCAGCGCCAGCGCACTGCAGGCGCTGGAACTGATCCGCCAGCACCCGGTGCCGTTGGCGGTGGCGGTGGACGAGTACGGCAGTGTGGAAGGCCTGGTGACCGCCAACGATCTGCTGGCGGCCATTGCCGGTGACCTGGTCGACACCCAGGACGAGCGCTATGGCGTGGAGGCGAAGGGCGAGAACCAGTGGGAGGCCGACGGTGCGCTGACCCTGGACGACCTGCAGCGCCTGGCCGGCGTGTCGCTGCCGCGCAGTGCCGACTACATGACCATCTCCGGACTGGTACTGGAGCAGTTGGGTCGCCTGCCGGACATCGGTGACACGGTGGAGATTGCGGATGTACGCATCACCGTACTGGCAATGGAGAAGCGTCGCATCGCCCGCCTGCGGGTGGAACGCATCGGGCTTTCGTAGAGTCGAGCCATGCTCGACTGGCCCTCTGTAGAGTCGAGCCATGCTCGACTGCTTCCTGAGCAGCCGGGTACGGGCCCGGCTCTACACAACACTGCCGGCAACCGTCACCATGGCGGGCCCGCTTTCTTTCCAGGATGGTTGCAGTGCTGAGTACGATCGGTTTGTTGATGGGCCTGTATGTGGCCTGGCGCCTGTTCTGGCCACTGCGCATGCCCATCTGGATGAAGGTCGTGCTGTCGCTGCTGCTGGTGAGCGTTGCCGTGCAGCTGCGCATCGTCGCCATGTTCTGGGGCACGATGGCCTCGCCGGAAATCCCGAAGCTGGCCATCGCCTTGTTGGCCACGGGTTCGACTGCCGTACTGCTGCTGGCGCTGTTCCTGCTGGTGCTGGACGCGGGCCTGTTGGTGTCGCGCATCCTGCGCAGGCCACGTGCTGTATCGGCGTTGCGCGCGCCGAAGCTGCGCCCGGCGGCGGGTGTGCTGGCGCTGCTGGTCAGCGCCTATGGCGTCAGCCAGGGAATGGCGGTGCCCAAGCCCAGGCAGATCGAGGTGAGCATCGCCGGGTTGCCGGCCGGGTTCGACGGCTATCGCGTGCTGCAGCTGACCGACATCCATGCCAGCCGCCTGCTGACTGGCGACTGGGTGCGCAGGGTGGTGGACGAGAGCAACGCACTGACGCCGGACCTGATCGTGATCACTGGCGATCTGATCGACGGCAGTGTCGAGGCCCGTCGCGACGACGCGCGTCCGTTGGCCGACCTGCAGGCGCCGGATGGCGTCATTGCCATCACCGGCAATCACGAGTACTACGCGCAGTACCAAGAGTGGATGCAGGCGTTCCGCGCACTGCACATGCAGGTGCTGGAGAACAGCTACCTGCAGGTGCGGCGCGGCGATGCGGCGCTGACCATTGCCGGCGTCACCGATCCGGTGGCCGCACGCTACGGTCTGCCGCTGCCGGACCTGGAGGCCGCGCTGGCTGGCGCCGATCCGGGCGCGCCGGTGATCCTGCTCGACCATCGCCCGCGCAACGCACGCGAGGCTGCCGCGCGTGGGGTGAAGCTGCAGCTGTCCGGGCATACACATGGCGGCCAGATCATTGGCATGGACCAGCTGGTGAAGCGCGCCAATGGCGGTTATGTGTCCGGGCGTTACGAGGTGGATGGCATGACACTGTACGTGAGCAATGGTGCTGGCCTGTGGGCCGGTTTCCCGGCACGCATCGGCGTTCCTTCGGAGATCACCCTGATCACCCTGCGCCGCGCCCCGTGACCCCTGACAAACCACAGGGAAGGAACCATGTCCCATCCCCGCGCACCCATGGAACGACTGATCCGCGCCAATGCGGACGAGATCAATCGGCTGCGCCAAGCCATCCGCGAAGCCGCTGGCGCGCGCTGGCGTGGCCCGGAAGAAATGCAGCGGCACACAGCAGCCTGCGCGGAATACAACCAGCGCTATGAACAGCTTGCTTTCCCGGGTGGCTACGCCAACGCGCTGAAGAAACTGGCTGAGCAGGATCCGAACACGGTGGATGTCGTGCTGACCTTCCTTGAGGTGCGCCCGTACTTCTTCCGTTCCGGATACATGTGGAAGACGCTGCTGAAGCGCGTGCAGCGGGTGCCGATGGGCGCGAAACAGCAGGCCCGGATGCAGAAGATCCTCGATGCCTACGCCGCTTACAGGGCGGCAAGCCAGCACACCGGGTAGCTCCACGCCATGCGTGGAGGTCGCGCAGCACCCAGCGTCCCAGCCGGCCCCGGATCGGCGATCATCTGCACTGGGTTCTGAAACCAGGAAACACGCAATGCAGGGAGCGCATCATTCAATCCGGCGTCCGCGCCACGTCGCGCTGCTGGTTGGTCTGCTCGCGCTGGCGGCATGCCAGCGCACAACGGATGCGCCGACCGGAGCACCCGCAGCGGGCACACCGCTTGCCGCCCCGGCCATGGCAGAAGACCTCTCTCCGCTGCTCGATGCGCTGCCGAGCTGCGCGCTGGACGGCTGGTACATCGACGTTCAGACCGATCGTCCGGCCCATCCCTGGCTGGCCGCGAATGCGCCGAAGCCCTGCAAGGTGGACGAAGAGAATGAGATCGCCACGTTCTGCACGGGTGGGCAATGGAAAGGATTGCCGGTGGAAGAGGTGATCCTGCCGACGATGACCTTCGTCTCGTTCCGTGGGGCCAGGATTGCCTTGCCGTTGGAGAAGGCGCGTTCAATCGCCCGCCAGCACCTGGGGCAGGACTTCCCGGGTGGCGCGGCTTACGAAGCGGGCCGTGAGCCGAAGCTGTTGGCCGACCCGGAGGATGCGCAGCGTTCGTGGCTGCTGTGCAGCACGCCCGAACCGGGGGACGATGCGGGGAGCAAGGGCAGCGTCAGCTATTCCGGCATGAACCTGCCCTACGACCACGACGGTTGCAGCTACAGCTACAGCCCGGTCGACTTCTGCGATGCGCGGCACCGGGCCGCCATTGAAGAAGCTCTCCAGCATCAGAAGCCCAATTTCAACCAGCACTATCTGCTGGTACAGGTCGATGATCGTCCCGAGTACTTCCAGCGCACGCTGGTGCTGGTCGACACCCGCACCGGACGCGCCACGCCATTGCCGATCGATGCCTTCACCGGCCCGGCGGGGAAGGGCGGAGACGCCACCGGCTACGGGACCCTGGAAACGGGTGTGGACCAGCAACAGTTCTGCCTTGATGGTGCGTTGCTGGTCTACCGCGTGTTCGAGGAAGGACGCTTCTGCTTCGGCTTTGACGGTGAGCGATTCACCGGCCATGAAACCCAGTACATGCAGGCGACGGACAGCCGATGACCGGTATTTCACCCCGGCCATGACATCCTGCCCCGAACCTGCGCAACCGGGATCGAGGCTGTTGAAGGCGAACACGCAATGACTGCCGAGCGGCAGCGCTCGATGTGGGTGGCCGGCCTGTCCACGGTGGTGGAGTGGTACGACTTCACCTTGTACCTGTACTTCGCCACGGTGCTGTCGCGGGTGTTCTTCGGTGGTGGCAAGGAGGCGATGCTGGTGACCCTGGCCGGGTTCGCGGTGTCCTATCTGATGCGTCCACTGGGTGCGCTGTGCTTCGGCCACCTGGGTGACCGGCTGGGCCGGCGCTGGATGCTGCTGGCGTCGATGGCCTTGATGGCGGTAGCGATGCTGGCTACTGCGCTGCTGCCGACTGCGGCCACCGCAGGTGCCACGGCGGGAGTGCTGCTGCTGGTGCTGCGCTGCGTGATGGCGTTCTCGGTAGGCGGCGAATACACCGGCGTGGTGGCGTACCTGCTGGAAAGCGCGCCGGTGCGGCGACGCGGGCTGGTGACCTCGCTCGCTTCGGCGGCCAGTGAAGTGGGGGCGCTGCTGGCAGTGGCGATCTCCGCGCTTACGGTTGCGCTGCTGCCCACCGCGCAGCTGGACAGCTGGGGCTGGCGCATTCCGTTCTTCTTCGGTGCCGCGCTGGCACTGGTGATCCTGGTCGCGCGCTCGGGCATGCACGAATCGCCGGAGTTCGAACGCCAGCGTCGCGAGGGCAGTATTCCGGCTACGCCGCTTCGCCACGTATTGCGTAACCACCCGCTGGCGGTAGCGCGCACGTTTGCGATTTCGGCGCTGGGATCGATCACTTATTACGTCGGCATCACCTATGTGCCGGCATTCCTGCATGCGCAGGGTCATGACGAAGGTGATGCACTGTGGCTGTCGACGATTGCGGCAGTGGCGGTCATTGCGATCACGCCGTTGTGTGGCGCCTTGTCCGACCGCGTCGGGCGACGGCCGATGCTGTTGGGCCTGACTCTGCTGGCGGCGCTGCTGCCGCTGTCCCTGTTCGCGTGGATGGCACAGGCGACGGCGCTGGGCATCGCGCTGGCGGCGGTGCTGCTGGCCTGTGTAGCCGGTGGAGTGAGCGCGGTGGCGGCCCCGGCTACGGCCGAGCAGTTCCCGGGCGAGGGCCGGGTCAGCGGGTTGGCACTGGGGGTGACCATGGCCACCGCCTTCTTCGGCGGGGCAACGCCATGGCTGGCGCAATGGTGGGTGGAGCGCAGCGGCTGGGCAGCGGCGCCGGGCGCGATGATCGCGCTGGTGGCGGTGCTGGTGCTGCCGGTGCTGTGGACCCTGCCCGAGACGGTCCCGGGCAGGGCCAGGCGCTAGCGGGTCAGACCTTCAGGGTCTGCTCGATGTCGGCCAGTACCGCGGCCGCATCCACGCCGATGGCAATCGACTGCACCACGTGGCCATCCCACACGCTGGGACCGAACGCCAGGCCTTCCGGCTTGGGAATGGTCATGCCGCGGGCGACACCGTCGGTGGCCACGCGCACGCTGGCGCGCTCGAACTGGAACAGCTCCGGGCGGGTCAGCGCGATGCACGCGCAGCAGTCGTGCACGACCATGCCCTTGTGGCCGGCCTGCAGGTAGAAGTCCACGTAGTCCTGCGACAGCGCACGCACCAGCTCGGCGTCGGCACCGCCGATGGCAGCCAGCGTGTCCAGGCCGTCACGGTCCATTTCCACGCGGGTGGTCACGTCCAGACCGATCGCAGTAACCGGCCAGCTGGCGGTGAACACCACGTCGGCGGCTTCGGCGTCGCCCCAGATATTGGCCTCGGCGGCCGGAGTGATGTTGCCGTTGACGTGGAAAGCGCCACCCATGATCACCACGCCGCGCACCAGGCCGGCGATGTCCGGGGCCTGCTGCAGGGCCAGGGCCAGGTTGGTCATGCGACCGACCGCGACCAGGGTCACTTCGCCCGGATGTGCGCGGACCAGGTCGATGATCAGCTGGTGGGCCGGGCGCGCATCGGCGGCCA
The DNA here is from genome assembly GCF_036320025.1 of Stenotrophomonas sp. SMYL86. Taxonomy (NCBI): domain Bacteria; kingdom Pseudomonadati; phylum Pseudomonadota; class Gammaproteobacteria; order Lysobacterales; family Lysobacteraceae; genus Stenotrophomonas; species Stenotrophomonas sp. SMYL86. The sequence continues at coordinate 90,276 of NZ_JAWIRU010000006.1, read as the reverse complement.
CGTCCAGGCTGGCCGGCACCGGGTGGTTGCCCAGGCCGTTGTGGCCATGGATGTGCACCGGCCAGGCTTCCGGGGTGGCTTCCGGCTGCAGCGGGCCGCCGGCACCGCGCGCGACCGGAGCGGCAAAGCCCCAGGCCTGCTTCAGGTACAGCGCATTGTGCGTGGTCGACTCCACCGAGGCATTGCCGAAGGTGGTGGTGACGCCGATCAGGTCGATCTGGGCGTGCTTGTGCAGGTACAGCAGGGCCAGGGCGTCGTCGACGCCCGGGTCGGTATCGAAAATGACTTTCAGCATGTTGTTGTTCTTCTTCTTCCGTGTGGTGCGGGGGGCGCCGGCGGCCCGGAGGCAGACCGGCGCGCCCTACATTGTCCCATCTTCATGACAGGCAGGGCCATTGCCGGGGTGGCAGGCCATAATGCCCCCAGTCCAGGCATGGAGTCGCCGAATGCTGATCGTTACCCTTCTGCTGGTCCTGCTGGTGCTGGGCCTGAACGTGTTGGCTACCGTGGTGATCGTCAGGCGCGATGGCCTGTCGGCCGGGGGGCGGGCGGTGCAGCTGCTGCTGGTCTGGCTGCTGCCGCTGGTCGGCGCGATCCTGTGCATGGCGGTGGCCACGGCCGATGGCTCACCCGCGCGGAGCGATGGCAGTGGCGGTGGGCCCGCCGATTTCTCCGGCGGCTATTCCGGGGACAGCCACAGTCATCACAGCTACAGCAGCTCCGACTGTGGAAGCGACGGCGGCAGCAGTGACGGTGGTGGTGGCAGCTGCAGCGATTGAGGTCTCTGTAGAGTCGAGCCATGCTCGACTGCACTTCGCTCCAACGCCTCGGTGCCTGATCGAAAGGCAGTCGAGCATGGCTCGACTCTACAGAACAGCGGTTGGCTGCGGCCGGTAGTGCCGGCCGCTGGCCGGCAACCTCAACAGCTCAGCCGCCGCCTTCGGTCGGCAACGGCGCCGGTACGTTCAGCAGCCCGCCTGCCGCCACATAGGCGGCCAGTGCCTGGCCCTGGCTCAGCAGATGGCGTTCCATGGTGCGTTCGGCAGCCTGCGCGTCGCGGCGGCGGAAGCATTCCATCAGCTCGCGGTGTTCGGCCAACGACTGCGCGGTGCGACCCGGGGTCAGCAGCTGACGGCCACGATGCATCTTCAGGATGCGGTGCAGGTCGTGGGTGATGCGGATCAGCCACGGGTTGCCCGCGTAATGCTGCACGGTTTCGTGGATCAGGTAGTTGTTGCGGTAGTACTCGGCGATGTTGCCCTCGGCCGCCGCTGCTTCCATCGCTGCATGCAGGTCTTCCAGCTGCTGCACGCCGGCGTCGTCGATGTGCTTCACCGCCTCATGCGCGCAACGGCCTTCCAGCATCGCCATCACCGGGAACAGCTGGTTGAGGTCTTCCAGCGTCAACCGGGTGACCCGGCTGCCACGACCGGCATCGATCTGCACCAGGCCTTCGGCGGCCAGCAGCTTCAGCGCCTCGCGCAGGGGCGTGCGGCTGATGCCCAGTTCTTCGCACAGCGCGGGCTCGTCGATCCATTCTCCCGGCGGCAGCCGGTAATCGTAGATGCGCTCGCGCACGTGTTCGGCCACCTCTTCGTACAGGGGTGCGCGCTTCTTCGGTGACCGCGGGGCAGGGGCAATGGCCATGGTGGAAGTGTACCGCCAGGTAGTGCCGGCCGCTGGCCGGCAACCCATGATCGCTGGATGGCTTCATGAGAGTGCCGGCCAGCGGTCGGCACTACCGCTGGGCGGTTACATCCAGCCCGGCACCACGAACACCAGCCAGGCCAGCAGCGGTCCGAGCGCAACCACCAGGCCGCTGTAGACCAGGAAGCGGCGGAACAGGGTCTCGCGCTCCTCCTTCGCGGCCGAGGCCACCACCAGTGCGCCATTGGTCGAGAACGGGCTGACATCGACGATGGTGGATGACACCGCCAGCGCGCAGATCACGCCGGCGGCGCTGAGGTGGCCCTGCATCAGGAACGGCACCGCCAATGGGATCGTCGCGCCGAGTACCGCTGCCGACGAAGCGAATGCGGAGACGATGCCGCCGACGTAGCAGACCAGCAGCGCACCGAGCAGCGGGATGCCGATGTCGGACACACCGTTGCCGATGAAGTCCACCGCGCCGGCATGTTCCAGCACGCCGATGTAGGTCACCACGCCGCAGATCAGCAGCACGGTGGACCAGCTGATGCCATCGACCGCACCCTTCTGGCTCTGCGGGGACAACAGCGCCAGCGCCACCGCCACGGTGATCGAGACCAGGCCGACGTTGAGGTTGTAGATCAGCGCGGCCACGCCCAGGCCGAGCAGGCCGATCAGGGTGAACAACCGCTCGCGGGTCAGGTTCACCGCATCCAGTGCCACCGGATCATTGCTGAGCGTGCCGCCGCCTGCCGCGACCAGCGCGCCATGACCTTCGATCGCGAACTGGCGCGACGACGCCTGCGGGCCACCGGCCATCGCCAGCTCGGCATTGCCGAGTGTTCCTGCTGCGGTGATCGAGCCACGGCGCAGCAGGGCGATGCCACCAAAGGCGAAGAAACAGATCGTCGCCATCATGAAGTTGAAGCCCAGACTGGTCAGGAACACCGCCATCTCGGTCACTTCCAGCCCGGCTTTCTGCACCACGCCATTGGTGATGCTGCCGTACACGCTGATCGGCGAGAAGCCGCCCGCCTGCGCACCATGGATGACCAGCAGGCCCATCATCAGTGGATTGATGTTGTACTGCTTGGCAAAGCGCAGCGCGACCGGGCCGATGATCGCGACCGCCGCCGGGCCCAGTGCACCGAACGCAGTGAGGACCGCGGTGATCACGAACATCACCCACGGAATGGCCACGATATGGCCGCGCACCGCTTTCACTGCCCAGTGCACCAGCAGGTCGATGGTGCCGTTCTTCTGCGCGATGGCGAACAGATAGGTAATGCCGACCAGGGTCAGGAACAGATCGCCGGGAAAGCCGGCCAGGACCTCCTTGCCGCCCATGTCGACCCACAGCCCGCCGATGATGAAGGCCAGCGCGAAGGCGACGGCACCCATGTTGATCGGCATCGCGGTGGCGACGATGAACATGATCACCAGACCGATGATCGTTGCGATTTGTGGACTCATGCGCCCTCCCAGACACGTGACTCACGTACAGCGCGGATGGAGACCCGCCATCCCGGGGTAAGGCGACGTACTGCGTGTTGCGTGATACGTACTGCTCGAACCCGTTACTGCAGCCGCTCCAGCGCGCTGCGGACCCACGCCGCGGCGCCTTCAAGGCTCTGGAACTCTTCCACCGCGCGTACCTCGCAGCACGGATAGGCCGGCGCGACCATGCGCGCCAATGCGTTGCCCGGGCCCAGCTGCAGGAACACCCGCGCGCCACGCTCGAAGGCCTGGCGCATCACCTGCGCCCATTCGATGGTCTGCGCGAGCTGCGCCGACAGCGTGTGGACTGCCGTTGCGCGATCCCGCACCGGTCGCGCATCGATGCCGGCCAGCAGCGGCAGGCGTGGGGCCTGCAGTGGCGAGGCGTCGAGTGCGGCAGCGAACGGTGCGACCGCCGCTGCCAGCAACGGTGTGTGTGCAGGCACGTGCACCGGCAGTGGACGGATGTCCGCACCCTGCGGCCGCGCGGCATCGGCCAGCCGCTGCAATGAGGCGTGCGTGCCGCCCACGATGAAATGGTCCTGCCCGTTGGCGATGGCCACGTGCGCTCCGTGCAGATCGCACAGCGGCTGCAGTACATGGCGTTCTAGGCCAAGCACTGCCTGCAGGCCTGCATCGGCGGGGCTGGCACTGTCCATCAACAGCGCGCGCTGCGCAGCCAGGGCAAGGCAGGTGGCCGCATCGACGCCGCCGGCGATGGCATGTGCGGCCAGCTCGCCGATGCTGTAACCCGCGATCACCGTCGGCGTTGGCAATACCTCGCGCAGGCCCTGCCAATGCGCCAGGCTTGCTGCGCACAGCAGTGGTTGCGCCCGCACATTGTCGAAGCGGTCGTCGGCCGCCGCAGCGGCGAATACATCGCGGCCGAGCAGTTCGCTCGTGGCATCGAGCACCGGCCGCGCGGCAGCCAGATCGCGCACGCGATCGAACATCGCCGCGTGCTGCGCGCCTTGGCCAGGGCAGAGCAGGGCCAGGCTCATGCCTGCTCCTGCTGCAGCAGGAACACGCTGCAGGCCAACAGGTCTGCGCTGCCGCCCGGGCTCAGCCGGCGCATGACGAAGCCGTCACCGATGCGACGCAGATGTACCTGCCAGTCCGGCGCGAAGGTGCCACCGGCGTCCAGGAAGGTGCGTGCCTGCCGCTGGGCCCAGCGCAGGCCGTCGGCGCCGCCACGGTGCAGCAGGTTGAGGTCATCCACGCACGCGATCAGCTGCATCAGGGTCTGGCACATCGCGGCCTCGCGCGGCAGGCCGCTGGCCACTGCGTGGCGCAGGGCAGGCAGTGCCACTTCGCGCAGCAGCGGGTAGCCGGCGGCCGCTTGTTCGCGCACACCTTGCACGCCGTGCCGTGCACGCGCGCGCTGGCCAGGGCTGTTCGCATCCAGAGGCGCGTCGGCGAGCTCGGGCGCCCAACGGCGCACTTCCTGGCAGACCTGCTCGGCTGCGGCGACACGGCCCGCGCGGCCCCAGCAGGCAGCGGACGCGGCCACCAGCAGGCCAAGGCTGAAGATCGCACCGCGATGGGTGTTGATGCCCGCAGTGGCGTGCAGCATCGATATCTCGGCGGCGATGCCATGCCGGCGCAGCGTCTGGAACGGCGCCGCGCCGGCACCGGCGTCGGCCACGGCGATGAAATAGTGGCGCAACGCGAACAGGCTGCGCAGGAAGGTGCCGGCATCCATGTCGTGGTGGCTGCCGCGATCGAACGGTGTAACCAGTCCCGGTTTGGGGGCAAGGGCCAGTTCGGCGTGCAGGCTGGCGATGGCAAGGCGCCCCAGGCGCGCGCTGTCCACCGCCGGGGTGGACCGGGCGACGCGCTTCACGACGGCGTTCATGCGACAACTCCAGTGGCGTTGAACAAGGCCTCGCGCAGTTCCAGAGCGGCACCATCAATGCGTTTGACCAGTACTTCGCGGCTGCGACCGGCGTATTCGCGCCAGTTCACCGCGCCACCATCCACCAGGCACAGTTCGCCATCCACGCGATGCCCATAGGCGCTTTCCCAGTGCTGCAGGCGTTCGGCCAGCAGGTCGGCCTGGCGCGCGTCATCCACCTGCCACAGCAGGTCGATGTCCGAGCGCGGGTGCACATAGGGCAGTCCGGTGAGGTGCTGCCATGCGAAGGCGCCGAATACGCGGGCTGGTGCAAGCCGCAGCATTGCCTGCAACGCCGCCTGCCAATCCGCCGGAACGCCGCCGGCGAGAACGTGATCCAAGGCAGGGGGAGGCTGCAGCTGCTGGACGTCCTGCAGGGCCACGCGCAGCGCCAGCCGTTGCTTGCCTTCGCTTGGCGGTAGCGGTACCCCCAGGCGCAGCCGAGGGTCGGGGTCGTCCGCCGCACAGCGCGCCACCATGGCCGGCAGGCCCTGCGCGAACCACGCTGCCAGGCGTGGTTCCTGTGCAGTCACGTCAGCCCGCCAGTCGGCATCGGCCGACAGCCAGGCCAGCGTGTGGCGGGCGGGCCGCTCAGGCATCGCCGTGGGCCACCGCAGATGAAACCCCTGCCGCCAGGGCACGACCGCCGCGCTGTGCGCCGCGTGCGGCACGCAGGTCGCCTTCGGCGGGCGTGCGCAGCGCCTGCAGCAGGTGCTGGGCAAGATCCCCCTCCCACAGCGATTCCACCGCACCCATCGCCACGTAGTTCTCCACGCCCGGCGCGAACACCGGCGAGCTCTGGCTGAGTGCCTGCAGTTTCTCCAGCGGTTGCTTGGTCACCCGCGCCATCGCGCGCAGGTCCATCACCCGCACCTGTGCATCGGGCAGGGCGTGGATGTGGTCGGCCATCAGGCCGAATGAGAGGAAGCCGCCACTGACGGATTCACCATAGACCAGCGTGACAAGCCGCGCGCCACGCCGACGCGCGAGATCCAGCGTCTGTGCCAGATGCGCGAAACAGCCGTTGATGCCAAGCAGTTCGTCGCGCCGCGCCAGGCGCTGGCCAGCGGTGTCCACCAGCATCACGATCGGTCGCTGTGGAAGCGCGGCGGTGCTGGCAAGCACGGTTTCGGCCAGTGCCAATGCGTGGTCCACGCCGACTTCGAGTTTGTCAGCGGTACCGATCACGGTCACCTCGCCATCCTCGGTGGTGGCGCTACCGGTCAGCACCGAATCGTTCACCGCAATGGCATGCCCATGCGGGAACAGGGCATCGAGCAGGGTCTGCAGCGGCATGCTCATGGCAGGCTCCGGTCGGCGGTGGCGATGAGGAACGCATCGGTGTCGAGCAGCGGCAGTCGCTCGGGGGCAGTGATACCCAGCCGCGCCCAGATCTCCAGGCCATCGCGGCAATCGCCCCAGGCCTGCACGCGCGCCTTCAGTGCCGCATGGCGTTCCTGCAGCGCGGCCAGTGCAGTATCTGGATCGGTGCTGCTGGTATCGGGCTGCAGCGCATTGCTGGCAGCCTGCGCGAACGCCTCGATGGCATCGGGCACCAGCACCTGTGCCTGGTCGATCAGGTAGCGGTGCTTGCCTCCCGTTACGCGCCAGACCAGCGCACGATCGCGGGAATCGAACTCTTCCACACCACGCACGGTCTCGATTACTTCCGGCCCGGACAGTGACAGCCGGCCTTCCTCGGACATGACCACCGTGCTGCAGCAGCGGGCGACGATGCCCATGCCACCGAATGCGCCGTTGCCGCTGCCGATCAGCGCCACCACCGGCACGCCTGCAGCGCGCGCATCCAGCGTGGCGCGCATGATCTCGGAAATGGCGATGAGCCCTGCATTGGCTTCGTGCAGGCGCACGCCACCGGTATCGAGCAGCAGCAGCACACCGTCAGGTCGGGTTTCCGCTGCACGGTGCAGCAGCCCGGTCAACTTGGCGCCGTGCACCTCGCCCACGCCACCGCCCATGAATTCACCCTGCTGTGCGGCCAGCAGCACGCGTCGGCCGCGCAGTGTGGCTTCGCCGACAACGATGCCGTCGTCGAACGCCGCGGGCTGGTCGAGCTGTGCCAGGTGCGGGCTCATCATCCGCCGCGCCGGGCCGAGGAATTCACGGAACGAGCCGGCGTCGGCCAGGCCGGCGATGCGCTCGCGTGCATCGGCTTCGTAGTAACTGTGGCGCTGCGTCCGGCTCATCGTGGATCTCCAGCAAGCAGGGTTTCCACTGCCTGGTCCAGGCGCAGGCTGACCACCGCCGGGGTCGCACCGGCATCGTTGATCGAGACGCGTACATCGCGCAGTGGATGGCGCTGTGCGAAATCACCGATCACCGCCTCCCAGACGCGGCCAAAGCCCTGCGCGGCGGTGATGATGCGCACCGTCATCGCGCCGTCCAGTGCGGCCGGTTCCAGCAGGATTTCCAGGTTGCCCGAGGCCAGTACGCCGACCAGCACTGCATCGCGCGGAAACTGCACCGCCGTGTGTCCTTCGAATCGATAGTCGAGGGTTTCCATGCTCAGCCCCTTACCAGTTGCGGAAGCGCTTGGGCGGGTCGTACAGGCCGCCGGACCAGCGCACCAGGTCCTTCACCGAACGCGCCGCAAGCAGGTCACGGCTGGCATCGCGCACGGAGATGCCGAGGTCATCGGGACGGCGGATCACGCCGCGGTCGCGCAGGTTCTCCACCATCGCGCGGTCGCGCCCCATGCCCACGGCGGTATAGCCGGACACGCCGCGGATCGCCTGTTCGCGCTCTTCAGGGGTGCGGCACAGCAGCAGGTTGGCGATGCCTTCTTCGGTCAGTACATGGCTGACGTCGTCGCCATAGATCATCACCGGTGGCAGCGGCATGTCCGCGCGCTCGGCCAGCTCCCAGGCGTCCAGCCGATCGACGAAGGCCGGTGCCATGTGTTCGCGGAAGGTTTCCACCATCTGCACCACCAACTTGCGGCCACGCGGCATCTCACCGGGGCGTGCGGCCTGCTGGCCGGCCTTGACCCAGGCCTCGCTGGCATGGCGGCGACCACGTGCATCGGAGCCCATGTTCGGTGCGCCACCGAAGCCTGCGATGCGGTCGCGCGTGGCGGTGGAGCTGTTGCCCTGCAGGTCGATCTGCAGGGTGGAACCGATGAACATGTCGCAGGCATACAGGCCGGCGGTCTGAGAGAACGCGCGGTTGGAGCGCATCGAGCCATCGGCACCGGTGAAGAACACATCGCTGCGTGCGGCGATGTACTTCTCCATGCCCAGTTCGGAACCGAACGAATGCACCGATTTGACGAAGCCCGATTCGATCGCCGGAATCAGTGCGGGGTGTGGATTGAGCGCCCAGTGCTGGCAGATCTTTCCCTTCAGCCCGAGCGATTCGGCGTAGGTCGGCAGCAGCAGCTCGATGGCCGCGGTGTCGAAGCCGATGCCATGGTTGAGGCGGTTCACGCCGTACTCGGCGTAGATGCCCTTGATCGCCATCATCGCCATCAGCACCTGGATCTCGGAGATCTGCGCCGGGTCGCGGGTGAACAGCGGCTCGATGTGGTTCGGCTTCGGCGCCTGCACCACGAAGTTGACCCAGTCAGCAGGGATGTCGACGCGGGGGAGGGTGTCGACGATCTCGTTGACCTGGGCGATGACGATGCCGCCACCGAACGCGGTGGCCTCGACGATGACCGGGGTGTCTTCGGTGTTGGGGCCGGTATAGAGGTTGCCGTGGCGATCGGCGGCCTGCGCGGCGACCAGCGCTACGCGGGGCGTGAGGTCGATGAAGTAGCGGCCGAACAGTTCCAGGTAGGTGTGGATGGCACCGATCTGGATGCGCCCTTCGGCCACCAGGTTGGCCAGCCGCACCGATTGCGGGCCGGAGAACGAGAAGTCCAGTTTCGAGGCGATGCCGCGTTCGAACACATCCAGGTGCGAGGGCAGCGACAGCACCGACTGCACCATGTGCAGGTCATGCACCCGCGCGGGATCGAGGTCAGCCAGGCACTGGGCGAGGAAGTCGGCCTGCTTCTGGTTGTTGCCTTCCAGGCAGACCTTGTCGCCCGGCTCCAGCAGTGCGTGCAGCAGCTCGCCCACGTCGGTGGCGGCGACCTCACGTCCCCGGGCCCACGGCGCGGCACGTTCCAGGCGGGCCTGGCGGCTGCGTTCCAACGTATCCCAGCTCGGGTTCATCGACCGGCTTCCGATTGGTGTCGACGTAATTACGGCATAATTACAGTCGGGCATGCAACCCGCACTGCAGCAAAAAGCAGGGCCCGCGCGAAGGCGGGCCCATTCAGGTAGGTCACGACCGTGGGTCGTGGCGGAGGGCGTGCCGACCAACGGTCGGCACCCACCAGGCACCCACCGGTTCGCGGGCCCCTCAGAACTTCCAGCGCAGGCTGGCCGACACGAAGCGCGGTTCGCCGTAGTTGTTGTAGTCCAGATTCGCCCAGTAGGTCTTGTCCAGTGCGTTGCGCACGCTCAGCGTTGCCGTCCAGTTGTCGCTGATGCGGTAGTTGGCGTTGAACTGCACCAGCATGTAGGCCGGCTGGTTCACCGTCACCGTGCCGCCCAGCGGGTAGGCGATGTTGTAGCCCTGCACCTTGCTCTGCCACTGCACGCCACCGCCAACGCTCAGGCGTTCCAGCGCACCGCGCAGCTGCAGCTGGGTGTTGAGCTGCAACAGATCCTTCGGCGGGTTGGCGTACAGCAGATCGGTGGCGGCGCGGGTGACCTTGACGTGGGTGTAGCCGGCATTGACCGTCCAGCCCGGCAGGATCTCGCCATTGACGTCCATCTCCCAACCGCGCGCCTTGGTGCCGTTGACGCCGACGTAGGCGGAGGTGCCATCGCTCAGCGAACCCTCCGGCACGCCCATGTCACGCACCGCGTAGTTGTCCTGCTTGGCTTCGAACACGGCGGCATTGGCGGTCAGGCGGCCATCGAACCACTGCGTCTTGATGCCCGCTTCCAGGTTCGAGCCCTGTACTGGCGCCAGCAGGTTCTCGTTGCGGTCCTTGAAGTTCTGCGGGTTGAAGATCTCGGTGTAGCTGGCGTACGCCGAGACGTTCGGCGTGATGTCGTAGACCAGGCCCACGTACGGGGTGACTTCATCACTCACCTTGTATGCACCGCTGGTGCCGGTGTAGGCGCCTGCGGCGTTGTAGGAGCGGCTGAGGGTTTCCCAGCGGCTCAGGCGTGCGCCGGCAATCAGCGACAGCGGATCGGCCAGGCGCAGGCGGGTGGCCAGATAGACGCCACTCTGTGTGGTCTTGGCCACGCGGCGCGCGCCGGTACGGCGGTAGGTGACCTCGGAGATGTCGCCGTTCCAGCTGTACACGTTGGGAATGTAGTAGCAGCGTTCGCCGCCGCAGCGTGCCCAATCGTTCGGGAAGTTCAGCGCCAGGGTGTTGGTGGTGCCTTCCAGGTCCGACCACTGTGCGCCGAGGGTCACATCGTGGTCGCGGCCGAACAGATCGAGGCTGCCGGTCAGGTAAGCATCGACGTTGCGCCGGGTGTCCTTCGAATCACCGGCGGCCGCGCGCAGGAAGATGCCCGAGCCGGTCACCGGGTCCGGGTTGCCGGTGCCGTACAGGCGCACATTCTGCACGTTGCCGCGGGTGTAGGCGGTGTTGATCTTCAGCAGCCAGTTGTCGCCGAAGCGCTGTTCCAGGTTGGCGAAGGCAGTGTTGCTCTCGCGCTTCCAGTAGCTCCACTTCGGCGACAGGTTGGTCGAGCGCGGCAGGTGCGCGAAATTGCCCTGGTTGTCGAAGAACGGCACGGTGCCCCAGGTCGAGCCGGTCGGATTGTTGTCCTGGCTCTGGTAACCGAGGGTGATCGTGGTGCTGTCGGTGACGTCGGCTTCCAGCACCGCCATGCCGGCCATCTTGTTCTCGTCGTAGCGGTCGTAGTACAGGCCACGATCGGTATAGGCGGCGACCACGCGGCTGCGGAAACGGCCGTCATCGGTCAGCGGCGCGGTCACGTCCGCCTCCATGCGCCGATAGTCCCAGCTACCGGCGCTGACCGCGAACGAGGCATCGAACTCCTTGCCCGGGCGCTTGCGCAGCAGGTTGACGGTGGCCGACGGCACGCCGGCGCCGCTGAGCAGGCCGTTGGCACCGCGGATCACTTCGATGCGGTCGTAGAAGGCGGTGTCGTATTCCTGGTTGGTCGAACCGCTGTAGGTCGGGATGCCGTCGACCTGGAAGTCAGTGATGGCGAAGCCGCGTGCGTAGTACAGCGGGCGCTGGGTGTCATAGAAGGAGACGCTGACGCCGGTGACGTTGCGCATCACGTCGTTGATGCTGAACAGCGATTCGTCCTGCAGGCGCTTCAGGCTGATCGCAGTGGCCGACTGCGGGGTTTCCTGCAGTGTGATCGGCAGGCGGGTGGTGCTGGATGGCGGAGCGGACTGCTCGGCACGGACGCTGACCCGGTCCAGGGTCTTGGCATCGGATGCATCGGCGGCGGCCTCGGCGAACGCCGGAGACGCGACCAGCGCGAGCGAAGAGAGCAGGGCAGCCGGCAGCAGCGCACGGCGGGGCAGGCGGTTACGGAACGTCAGGGACATGGTGGGTTCGAAGCTCGGAGACGGGAAGGGGGCGGCAACAGTCGTCCAGCACCCGGGGCGGCGGCTTCGGGCACATCAGGTCCATCTGGGAGGGGCGCGGTCACTGCGCAGGACGCAAATGTAAATAATTCTTAACAACATTACAATTCGCGTCATTGTGCATAGGATTCCCGGCGCCGGGCATCGCTTTCTGCAGCAGGGAGCGGCCCAAACGCGAACGGCCACCCGAAGGTGGCCATCCGTGTCTGCTGCAGGGAATCTGCCAGGCTTACAGCGCCTGCAGTTCCTCGTTGGCGTTGCGCTTTTCCTTGGCCGGCGCCGGAACGGCTGCCGGCACCACCGCAGGAGCGGGCGATGCCGCGTCCGCATCCACCGGCACCTCCAGGTACGGCAGGCGCAGGGTCTGGCTGGTCAGCGTGCGGATCTCGTTGACCAGCGCGGCGTTGTCGTTGAGCTTGCGCCCGTACGACGGCACGATCTCGCGCAGGCGGGTTTCCCAGCCGGCCTTCATCTGGTCCGGGAAGGCCTTGGCCATCAGGTCCAGCATGATCGGCGGCGAGGTCGATGCACCCGGCGAGGCACCGAGCAGGGCGGCGATGGTGTGGTCCTTGTCGGTCACGATCTCGGTACCGAACTGCAGCACCGGGCCCTTCAGCGGATCACGCTTGATGATCTGCACGCGCTGGCCGGCGGTGACCAGCTTCCAGTCGCCCGGCTTGGCATTGGGGAAGTACTTGACCAGTTCGGCCTGGCGATCGGCATCGTTCAGGCGTGCCTGGGCCATCAGGTACTGCACCAGGTCCAGGTTGTCCTTGCCCACTTCCAGCATCGGGCCAACGTTGTTGTGGGTGACCGAGGAGTACAGGTCCCACCACGAGCCGTGCTTGAGGAACTTGGTGCTGTACAGCGCGAACGGCCCGAACAGGACCACCGGCTTGCCGTCCAGCTTGCGCGCATCCAGGTGCGGCACCGACATCGGCGGCGAACCGGTTTCGGCCATGCCGTAGGCCTTCACACCGTGGCGCGAGGTCACGTCCTGGCCCTGGAAGGCGAGGAACTGGCCACCGACCGGGAAGCCGGCGTAGTCCTTCGATTCCGGAATGCCGGACATCTGCAGCAGCTTCAGCGCGGCGCCACCGGCACCGATGAACACGAAGCGGGCGTGGGTGGTGGACTCGGTTCCGGCCTTGAGGTCCTTCACGGTCACGTTCCAGCTCTTGTCAGCGTTCTGCCGCAGCGCGCTCACTTCGTGGTTCAGGTGCAGGCTGAAGTTCGGGCTGCGCTGCAGGCCGGTGGTCAGCTGGCGGGTGATCACTCCGAAGTTGACGTCGGTGCCCAGCGGCATCCAGGTCGCGGCGACCTTCTGCTTCGGGTCACGGCCTTCCATCAGCAGCGGTGCCCACTGCTTGATCTGTGCCGGATCCTCGGAGTACTGCATGCCGTAGAACAGCGGATTTTTCACCAGGGCCTGCTGGCGCTTGTGCAGGTAGGCGATGTTGTCATCGCCCCAGACGAAGCTCATGTGCGGGGTCGGGTTGATGAAGTCGCTGGGCTGGCTCAGCCGGCCTTCCTTCACCTGGTGCGACCAGAACTGGCGCGAGACCTCGAACGATTCGGCGATGCCAACCGCACGCTTGGTCTCGATGCTGCCGTCGGGCAGTTCCGGGGTGTAGTTCAGTTCGGCGAAGGCCGAGTGGCCCGTGCCGGCGTTGTTCCAGCCGTCGGAGCTTTCACCGGCGACGCCGTCGAGGCGTTCGTAGACCTGGATGTTCCAGTCCGGCTGCAGTTCCTGCAGGTAGGTGGCCAGGGTGATGCTCATGATGCCGGCGCCGACCAGCACAACGTCGACGGGCTTGTCGTTGCTGGCGGCGGGCACCGAGCGCTGGGTCAGCGGCCAGTACAGGAACAGCGCGGCGGCCAGCAACAGCAGCACGAGCAGGGCGAGCAGGGCCTTGCCAAATTTCTTCATGGGGGCGGGATCGTTGGCGGAGGGGAAGGGGTCAGGATGCGCGTGGGGCAGGGAAAGGGCGTGAAGAAACAACGCCTTGCGCCATCCATCCGCGATTCTAACCGGATCCGGTCCGTTTTTGATGCAACGCAGCATCCGACGTTTCGCGGCCCCGTCACGTGAGCGGCGGGCCCAAGCCTGGCGATCGTAGCCCCAGTAGCGCCAGGCCATGCCTGGCGACGCCTTCAATCAGACCAGCTCCAGAATCTCGTCACCGGCCTCATCGATCTCCCCGGTCGGGCGCCAGCCCAGGCGCCGGTAGAAGCCATGCGAGCGCGAACGCGGGTCGGCCGAGCACGCCAGGAACAGCCGGGTATGGCCCGCATCGCGGGTCAGGCTGACCACTTCCTGCAGCAGCTGCCGACCGACGCCACGGCCTTCGTAGTCCGGCAGCAGGGCCAGCACCAGCACTTCGCCGCTGTCGCGGTCGGCGAAGCAGTAACCGGCCATGCGCTCCCCTTCCCAGGCGACGCGGCCGATCGAATCGCCCTGGGCGATGCCGGCCGCCCAGCTTTCCGGCGTGATGCCCAGCTCCGCCAACTGCGCGGCACTGAAGGCGTTCTCGCGGGTGCGCCCGCGCAGGTCGATGCAGGCGGCGGCATCTTCGGGGCGCGCATCGCGGACGAATACAGGCATGCAGGGCATCCTTGCAGTGATCGGCCGACCAGTATCCGCATCACGCATGGACCCGGTGTGGAGACTTCGTGGAGATTGGATGGAGCAAAAAGGGGACGGAGGGGATTAAGTCGTCTTTGCCCAGAATGTCGTATGGGCCTTAAACGACTTAATCCCCTCCGTCCCCTTTTTTGCAGGGCTGCCTCAGCGCTTGCGCCGCACCAGCGCTGATGAGGCGTCCAGCACGGCGCGGGTCAGCAGGGCCATGGTCTGCACGTCACCCTTCCAGTGCTGCCAGTACAGCGGCACGTCTTCCCACGCGCGCTGGCGTACGTAGACCAGGCGGCCGGCGTCCAGGTGCCGCTTGACCAGCGGCAGCGGGTTCATGGTCCAGCCCATGCCGCCCAGGTTGGCCTGCACAAAGGCGCGGGTGGAGGGAATCCACCAGGTCGGTGCGGTGCTGGGCAGGTCGTCGCCGGCCATGCGCCGGGCAAAGCGCGATTGCATTTCGTCCTTGCGGTTGAACACCAGCACCGGCGCCTGCGCCAGCGCCTGCGCGGTCACGCCCTTGGCAAAATGGCGTTCGCGGAATTCGGGGGTACAGGTGGCGGCGTAGCGGATGCTGCCCAGCGCGTGGATCTGGCAGCCCTGCACCGGCTCGTCCAGTGTGGTCACCGCGCCCAGCACGGTGCCCTGGCGCAGCAGTTCGACGGTGTGGTCCTGGTCCTCCACGCGCAGGTCCAGGGTGGTGCCCGTGCTCTGTGCGAACTGCGAGGCGGCCTGCGGGAACCAGGTTTCCAGGCTGTCGTGGTTCACCGCCACCGGAATGCTGGCCTGCGGCAGGTCCTCGTCGGCCAGGCCCATCCGGTGCAGGGCATCGTGCTCGAGCAGGGCGGTCTGCTCGGCCAGCTGCACCAGCACCTGGCCCTCGGCGGTGGCGGTGGCCGGGGTGCCGCGCTTGACCAACAGGCGACCGACCCGATCCTCCAGTGCCTTGACCCGCTGCGAGATGGCCGAGGGCGTGACATTCAGCGACTGCGCGGCGCGGTCGAAGCTGCCTTCGCGGATCACTGCGGCGAGGGCGCGCAGCTGGGCATGGTCGATACGCATCGAATTAAGTTCCGCTAATGTTGGTTTAGGAAGTTTAGCTCGTCTTTTTCATGTTGCGGCGCGACAATGGCGCCCGTTCCGGTGCTGTCCGCCTTCGCGAGGCACCGTCCCCCCAAGCAAGCAAAGGCAGTGAATCCCATGTTCTCGGTCATCTCCGCCAGCACCGGCCTCGGTGCCTGGTTCTCTGGTGCAGCTACCGGCATCGGCCTGTTCGCCGTGGTCGGGGCCCAGAGCGCCTTCATTCTGCGCCAGGGCATCCTGCGCAAGCACATCGTGCCGGTGGTTGCCACCTGTGCGGCCATCGATGCGATCTTCATCTTTGCCAGCGTGGCTGGCCTGCGCACGCTCACTTCGGCGCTGCCGTGGCTGACCACCGCCGTGCTGTGGACGGGCGTGGCGTTCCTGGCCTGGTACGCCATGAAGTCGGCACGCCGTGCGATTGCCGGTGGCGGCGGCATGGGCGAGGCTGACAGCGACGACGGCAGCCGCCGCGCGGTGCTGATGGCCGCGGTCGGCTTCTCGCTGATCAACCCGCACTTCTGGCTGGACATGATGGTGATCGGCTCGATCGCCGAGAACTTCGGCAACGCCCGCATGGCCTTCGCCGCCGGTGTGGTGACTGCCAGCTGCCTGTGGCTGACCGCGCAGGGCCTGGGCGCACGCCTGCTGGCGCCGCTGTTCACCAAGCCCAGTACCTGGCGCGTGCTCGACGGCACCATCGCCGTGATCCTCAGCATCCTGGCCCTTACGTTGGCGGTGCGCGGGGTCCACTGACCCGGCGCACGCCCCCCGAACCCACGTCCTGACTCTCTCTCCAAGGTAGTGGTAACGACGGCACCGGCAACGGTGCCGTCGTTTTTTCTGCCGATGTGGCGCGGCAAACGGTCACGTGCCTAGAATCGTGCATCCGGACAGGGTGTCCGGTTTTCCATGGGGGAAGGATGCGCAGGATTGTGCTGGCTGTACTGTTGGGCGCGGTTGTGGGTGGGGCATCGGCCGCAACGCTGGACCTGGATCGCTATCTGCGGCAGGAGTCGTTTACCGACATCAAGATTTCACCAGGGGGCGAGTACATCGCCGCGACGGTTCCGCTGGAGGCGGGAACCGCATTGGCGATCTACCGCATTGCCGACATGAAGATGGTCGGCAGCTTCCGCCCGCCCCGCAACGATCACGCCCACACCTTCGACTGGGTCAGCAACGAGCGGCTGCTGGTGGGCATGGCACAGAAGTTGGGCGTGCTGGACCGGCCGACGCCGACCGGTGAACTGTTCGGTATCAATGCCAACGGCAAGGGCGGCGAGCTGCTGGTGGGGTACCGGGTTGCCGACCAGAGCCTGGGCACCAACATCAAGGTCAAGCCGGCAGGCCTGGTGGCCGCCTACCTCAGTGATGAGCTCAAGGACGATGACCGCAACGCGCTGGTGACGGTGATCCCGCTGGTCGGCAGTTCGCATGCGCAGGTCGAGCGCATGGACGTGATCACCGGTCGCCGCAACGCCGTGGCGCGCGCTCCCATTCCCGATGCGGACTTCACGACCGATGAGCAGGGCGAGGTGCGTTTCGCACGCGCTGTCGTTACCGATGGCACGCAGAAGCTCTACTACCGCACGGGCAGCAACAGCGACTGGGTCCTGCTCAATGATGAATCCCTGAGCAAGCGCATCGAGGCGCCGCTCGGCTTCTCGGCCGATGGTCGCCTGGCGTACCTGCAGGTCGAGCAGGCAGATGGACCTGATGCCATTGTCAGCTGGGACCCCCAGAGCAATGAACGACGCACCGTGCTGCGCGATGGGAGTGCCGACCCGGCGCGCATCATCCGGCGCCCCGGCAGCCGCGTGCCGGTCGGGGCCCTGTTCCTTGGCAGTGCGCCGCGAACGGCATTCTTCGATGACGCCTCGGACGACGCTCGCCTGTACCGCAGCCTCGAAGCCGGCCTGGGCGGAGCGGTCTACATCACCTCCAGCACGCGCGATGGCAAGACGGTGCTGGTGGAAACCTGGTCAGGCAGCAATCCGGGCGATTTCTATCTCTATGACACGGTTGGCAAGAGTGCACGGCACCTGATCAGCCGCAGCGACTGGATCGACCCCGCGCTGGCGGCGGAGGTGCGTCCGATCAGCCTGACGGCGCGTGATGGGCGTCCGCTGCATGGCTTCCTTACCGTCCCGCATGGCCGCGAGGCCCGTGCGCTGCCGATGGTGGTGGTGCCGCACGGAGGTCCGATCGGTGTTGCCGACCAGGGCGCCTATGACACCGAGACACAGATGCTGGCGGCGGCAGGTTACGCGGTACTGCAGGTGAATTTCCGCGGCTCTTCCGGCTATGGCCGGGCCCACATGCAGGCCGCGCGAAAGCAATGGGGGCTGTCGATGCAGGATGACGTCACCGATGCCACGCGCTGGGCGATCGAACAGGGCGTGGCCGACAAGAACCGCATCTGCATCTATGGGGCCAGTTACGGTGCCTATGCGGCGATGATGGGGGCGGTGCGCGAACCGGGCCTGTACCAGTGCGCGGCCGGCTACGTCGGCATCTACGACCTGCCGTTGATGTACGCCCGCGGAGACATCCAGAGCGACGAGTCAGGCCTGGCCTACCTGCGGAACTGGCTGGGATCGCCCAAGGATCTTGCAGAGCGTTCCCCGGTGAATCTGGCCGCGCAGGTGCGGGTGCCGGTATTCCTGGCCGCGGGTGGCCAGGATCAACGTGCGCCGATCGTGCACAGCGAACGCATGGAAGCTGCGTTGAAGAAGGCCGGCACGCCGGTGGAAACCCTGTACGTCAAGAATGAAGGGCATGGTTTCTATTCCCCTGCCAACCAACGTGCGTACTACAGCAGGTTGCTGGCCTTCCTCTCGCGCAGCCTGGGGGGCCAGGTGGCCGGGCAGGCCGCGCCTGCAGAGAAGAGCAGCGCGCCCTGAACAAGCCGGGGGCGGCGGATGATCGATCCGCCGCCCCCGGAGTTCGCCTGCATCGGGCTTACTTGACCCCGTGCATCATCTTCTTCAGCAGCGGCGCGGCGATGAAAGCGGCCAGCGCACAGCCCAGGCCGATCCACATCAGCAGCCAGAACAGGTGCGCATAGGCACCGGCCGCTGCCACCATGTCCAGCGATTCGCCTTCGGGCACTTCGATCGCGGCCAGCTTGCCGAACAGCGCCGCCAGCGTTTCCGAGAACGCGGTGGCCAGGAACCAGGTGCCCATCATCAGGCTCATCACCCGCGGCACGGCCAGCTGGGTCACCGCCGACAGGCCGACCGGCGACAGGCACATCTCACCGCTGGCCAGCAGGAGGTAGGCCAGCACCAGCCACCACACGCTGGCCATCTCGCCGGTGGCGCCGACCTGCTGTGCGGCCAATGCCAGCGGCACGAACGACAGCGCGCCGATCACCAGCCCCCAGGCCGATTTGACCGGCTTGCCCGGTTCCCAGCCGCGGCGGTCCATCCACGTCCACAGTGCGGCGAAGGCCGGCGCCAGCAGCACCAGGAACAGGCCGCCGAGGTAGGTCAGCGAGCCGGCGGTCTGCGGAATCACCAGGCAGTCGCGCACCAGCAGCACCAGCATCAGCACGACGATGGCGGCGAAGAACGTTCGCGGTGCAGATGAGCCCGGACGGCGCTCGGACAGCCGCGCGCTGACCACGAAGCCCAGCGGTGCCAGCAGCAGCGAGATGATCGACCACGGCAGCGGGGTACCGCCGGTGATCACCAGCGAGGGCACGATGTCCTTGG
The DNA here is from genome assembly GCF_036320025.1 of Stenotrophomonas sp. SMYL86. Classification (NCBI taxonomy): domain Bacteria; kingdom Pseudomonadati; phylum Pseudomonadota; class Gammaproteobacteria; order Lysobacterales; family Lysobacteraceae; genus Stenotrophomonas; species Stenotrophomonas sp. SMYL86. Next base: position 71,207 of record NZ_JAWIRU010000006.1, on the reverse strand, counting down.
TCAGCAGGCGGTCGGTGAAGGTCACCCACGAGCCGTAGGACTGCTCGTACAGGGTGAAGAACACCAGTGCCATGAAGATCAACACCATCAGCGCGACCATCTGCTGGCGCTGCACCGGCGTGCACTTGCTGCCGGTGAACCAGGCGAACCAGACCAGCACGCCGCCCAGCACCACCAGCATCAGCATCAGTGCCAGGCTGATTTCACCGCCCAGCGCGAACGCGCCGTTGCCGGCCGCCCACATCAGCCAAGCCACCGGCAATACACCGAGCATCGCGCACAGATAGATGAGCCATTCGCGCGGCAGGCCCAGCACCTTCTGCTTCAGCGCGGCCGGCTGTGGCGGCTCGGCGTGGCCCTGCAGGTACTTCTGGCCCCACAGGAACATCGCCAGGCCGGCCAGCATGCCGATGCCGGCCGCACCGAAACCGTACTTCCAGCCATAGGCCTCGCCGAGGAAGCCGCACACCAGCGAAGAGAACAGCGCGCCGAGGTTGATGCCGGCGTAGAACAGCGAGAAGCCCGAATCGCGGCGCGGGTCGTCCTTGGCGTACAGCTTGCCGACGATGGTGGAGATGTTCGGCTTGAGGAAGCCGACGCCCATGATGATCAGCGCCAGCGACAGGTAGGTCACCGCCAGTGCCGAGGTGTCGCGCACCACTTCGCCGTTCACCCGATACGCGGCGTGGCCTTCGAAGGCCATGCCGAGGTGGCCGAGCACCAGCAGGATGCCGCCGAACAGCACCGCCCGGCGCATGCCCAGCCAGCGGTCGGCCAGCATGCCGCCGAACACCGGGATGCAGTACACCAGGCCGCCATAGGCACCGAGCAGGTCCAGGCCGGCCTTGTCGCCGAACAGGTGGTACTTGGTCAGGTACAGCAGCAGCAGCGCCTTCATGCCATAGAAGGAGAAGCGCTCCCACATTTCGGTGAAGAAGCAGACGTAGACGCCCTTGGGATGGCCCAGGAAATCGTCGGAAGCGATAGCGGTGGAATTCATCGCGGAATTATAGGCCTGTGGCCCGATCCGCTTTCAGTAGATCCACGCCATGCGTGGATTGCCGGACTGGCCTGGGCGATCACAGGTACCGCAACCACGCCAGATCGCGCCGTCGCGCCTTGAACCGCGCGAACGCCCGCGTCGGCGGGTACAGCACCACCGCCAGCGCACAGGCCACCAGCAGCAGGCCGGCCACCGAATCCAGTGCGTACAGATCACCGTGTGTCGGCCCCCAGATCGCCAGCGCGGCCAGGTACAGCCCCTTCAGCACATACAGGTGCAGCAGGTAGAAGAACATCGGCGCGGCGCCGACATCGGCCAGCGGGCGCAGCGCGCGCGCCAGTGGTGGCCATTCGTACAGGCGCAGCAGCAACAGTCCCACGCCCAGCGTCAACAGCAGGAACTGCAGCGACGGCGGGTACTTGGTGATGTTGAACACGCTCATCCAGGTGCGCAGCGTGCTGGTCTGGTACTGCCACGGTGCATCCCCGTACTGGTTGGCGAACCGCAGCAGGGCGAACAGGGCCAGCGCGCCGACGCCTGCGCACAGCAGCCAGCGCTGGCGTTGCGCGGGGTCGCGGTCGCGGGCGAACCACGGCCCCATCAGGTAGCCCAGCGCGATCACCCCGATCCACGGCAGCACCGGGTAGGAAGTGCGCAGGCGCAGCGCGCCGGTCTCGATCCAGTCGCGCTGGTGCAGCACTTTCCACAGCATCGCCAGCAGACCGTGGCCTTCCACTCGCACGCCGTCCAACAGGTTGTGCCCTGCCACCACCGCGACTGCCAGCACCAGCAGGGCCGGGCGCGGCAGCCACAGAAGGCCGGCCAGCGCGATCATGCTCAGCCCGATGGCCCAGATCACCTGCAGGTACAGCGTTTCCGGCGGCAGCTGGAAGGTCCAGGCGAAGTTCACCAGGGTCAGTTCCAGCACGACCAGGAACAGGCCGCGCTTGAGCAGGAACGCGGCGGTGGCGCGGCGCGGGTCAGCCTGGCGCTGGCCGTACAGCCAGGCCGACAGACCAGTGAGCAGCACGAATACCGGGGCGCACAGATGCGCCAGCAGACGGCAGGCGAACAGAGCGGGGGACACCGAGGCGGCATCCATCGGGTCGCTGACCTGGTGTTGCAGGAAGAAGGTCTCGCGCACGTGGTCGAGCAGCATCAGCAGCATCACGGTGCCGCGCAGCTGGTCGATGGAGATCAGGCGGGGGGAGGCTGCAGCCACGCAAAGCCCAAGGGTGGCGTGACAGGATATAACATAACGTTATTGCCTGCAGCTCCTCAGGGCTGGCAGACCTCTGCGGTCCATCCTTTGCGTTCGTCATAGCGGACAGGGATCACGCGGGTAGATCCGTCGGGTAAGGTCTTCAGACAGAACTTCGCGTAGTAGCCTCTGATCAGGCCACTGGTGGGAGCGTTGAGGTAGACCTCATACAGCGCTCCAGGAACCAGCGGCTGCGGAGCGGCGGGCGACGTAGCCGAGACAGGGAGCTCCCCGTACACAATGCATTGCCCCGGCCTGAGAAGTACTGCTGGGCTCGGGTGATAGCTGAACGACCAGGCCTCATCGTTGACGTTGCGATGCACTGTCAGCGCCCGCAGCGGACGAGGCGAGCGGAGCGATTCGAATGTCCTGGTCGGCAGGCCGAAGCACGGCTTCCCATCCCTGTCCTCGACAACGGCGGTGCCGAATCCGCTGAAGGCGCTGGCGTCACTGATCCCCACCAGCGCACACAGCGCTGCGGCTTTGGCAATGGCGGGCGCCCGCTTCATCCGGGTCAATGGGAGTGCTGTCATTGAGTCGCTTCCTTGCTGGTGACTGCGCACGGTGGGGGATACTGCGTGTCCACTCAAGCCAGTGCCGAGCTGGAAATCCGCTCAGACGCAGCGCAGGGCACGGGGGCTGGGAGTTGCTGGGCGAAAGGCCCAATCCTGTGCGGCTTGTTCGCTGTGCCGATCATGGTCAAACACGACGCATCTGAAGGGGCGAAGGGGTCAGGTGCGGGGCGGAGCTGGAAAAGGCCCGTCGGCCGGGACCAACCGCACTGGACTTGCCGCCCCCTGAACGCTAGCGTGGCAGGGATTTTTTGCCAGCAGGGGCTTCCATGAACCACGACGCTGCGCCCAAGCAGCTCACCTTCCGCGCAGTGGCCCTGGCCATCGTGCTGGCGGTGGTGCTGTCGGCCGCAAACGCCTACCTCGGTCTGTTCGCAGGCCTGACCATCGCCACCGCCATTCCCGCCGCGGTGATTTCCATGGGCGTGCTGCGCCTGCTGGGTGGCGGTTCCATCCTTGAAAACAACATCGTGCAGACCGGCGCCTCGGCCGGCTCGTCGATCGCCGCCGGTGTGATCTTCACCATCCCCGCGCTGGTGATCATGGGCTACTGGCCGGACTTCAAGTACTGGTGGGTGCTGGGCATCGCCGGCCTCGGTGGCCTGCTGGGCGTGCTGTTCTCGGTGCCGCTGCGGCGCTCGATGATCGTTGAAGACCCGCTCCCGTTCCCGGAAGGCAAGGCTGCGGCCGAAGTGCTCAAGGCCGGTGAGAACCCGGGCCCGGGCCTGAAGATCCTCGGCCTGTCGGCAGTCATCGGTGCCTTCGTCAAGCTGGCCGCGGAAAGCGGCATGCGCCTGATTCCCGATGCCTGGGCCACCTCGGCCTATGTCGGCAGTTCCAAGGTCACCGCCTTCATCGGTACCAACCTGTCGCCGGCACTGCTGGGCGTGGGCTACATCGTCGGCCTCAACGTCGGCATCGTGGTCGTGTCCGGCTCGATCCTGACCTGGCACATCGCCATCCCGATCTACCAGGCGTTCTTCATGAACACCGATCCGGCACTGGCCGCGTCGGTCGCCACGGCATCCTCCACCGAAGCGGCGTTCGCCATCTGGGGCGCGAAGATGCGCTACCTGGGTGTGGGCGCGATGCTGATTGGCGGCATCTGGACCCTGATCTCGCTGCGCAAGTCGCTGCTCAACGGCGTCAAGAGCGGTTTTGCCGCCGCCCGCAAGAGTGGTGGCCCGGTGCTGGCGCACACCGAGCGCGACCTGCCGATGAAGTGGATGCTGGTGGCCCTGGTGGTCTTCGTGCTGCCGCTGCTGGCGCTGTACCAGGCCATCGTCGGCCAGTGGCACGTGTCGATCCCGATGACCATCATCATGATCGTTGCCGGCTTCCTGTTCGTGTCGGTCTCGGCCTACCTGGCCGGCTTGATCGGTTCGTCCAACAACCCGGTGTCGGGCATCACCATCTCCACCATCCTGTTCGCCTCGGCGGTGCTGGTGGTGCTGCTGGGCGCCGATGGCCTCAAGCCGGTCGGTGCCGGCGGTGCGCCGCTGGGCGCGGTGGCGGCGATCATGATCGGCGCGGTGGTGTGCTGCGCCGCAGCGGTTGGCGGTGACAACCTGCAGGACCTCAAGGCCGGCTATATCGTAGGTGCCACCCCGTGGAAGCAGCAGCTGATGCTGGGCATCGGTGCCTTCTCGTGCGCGCTGATCATGGCTCCGGTGCTGAACCTGCTGGCAACCGCCTACGGCATCGGCGTGAAGTCCGAACTGCACCCGAACGCGCTGGCTGCGCCGCAGGCAAACCTGATGGCCTCGGTGGCCAAGGGCCTGTTCGGTGGCGAACTGCCGTGGACCTTCATCGGCATCGGTGCCGTGGTCGGTGCCGCCATCATTGCCTTCGACAGCTGGCTGAAGTCGCGCAACGCACGCTTCCGCGTGCCGGTGCTGGCCGCCGCCATCGGCATCTACCTGCCGCTGGAGCTGATGGTGCCGATCTTCCTCGGCGGCCTGATCGCCCACCTGGTCGAGCGCTTCCACAAGGTGCGCGCCGATGACGAAGAAGGCCGCGACCGCGTGCACAAGCCGGGTGTGCTGTTCGCTGCGGGCCTGATCACCGGTGAGGCACTGATGGGCATCGCCATCGCGATTCCGATCGTGGTCAGCAGCCGCGCCGACGTGCTGGCCGTGCCGTTCCACCTGCCGGGCGCGCAGTGGATCGGCCTGGCCGTGCTGTTCCTGGTGGGCTGGCTGATCTACCGCACCGGCAAGTACACCAAGGCGTAAGGGACGGGTAGTGCCGGCCGCTGGCCGGCATCACGCCCAGAACCGGAGAACACAGGGGGGCGGGCCCCGGGCCGGGCGGGGTGGGCCGCGCGGGGCCCGCCCCCCCGGCTTCCCCGTCTCCCCCCCGGGGGGCCCCCCCCCCCCCCCCCACTACCGCAAACCGCGCTACGGCGCGGTTTGCTTTTTCTGGCGGCGGGGCCAACCCCGCGGGCAGCCATGACCGATGGCCTTGGCAGCCCCGGCCGCACGGGCCTACCATCGGTTTTTTGCCGTCCTGCGGAGACCCCGATGAAACTGCGTCATGCCCTGCTGCCACTGAGCCTGCTGGCTGCCCTGCCCAGCGTTGCCGCTGCCCGTGGCCTGGAAGTCCGCGACATGGTGGCCATGGACCGCGTCTCCGCGCCGGTACTGACCACGGACGGTGGCACTGTGGTGTTCGCCAAGCGCAGCGTGGACGCCAACCTGAAGGCCTCCACCGCGCTGTTCGCGCGCAACCTGCGCACGCGTGACGCGGCCCCTCCGAAGCAGATCACCCCGGCCGGCTGGAGCGTCAATTCCGCGTCGCTGTCGGCCGATGGCCAGACCGTGTATTTCCTCAGTGCCAAGAACGGCAGCCAGCAGCTGTACGCGCAGCCGATCAACGGCGGCACCCCGCGCCAGCTGACCGACTTCCCGGTGGACGTTGACAGCTACCACGTGTCACCGCAAGACGACCGCGTGCTGTTCAGTGCCGGCGTGTTCCAGGCCTGTGCCTCGGATCTGGCCTGCACCGAGAAGAAGCTGAAGGAAAAGAAGGACGCCAAGGCCAGCGGCCAGGTGTGGGATTCGCTGTTCGTGCGCCACTGGGATACCTGGAACGACGGCCGCCGCAACACCCTGTTCGTGGCACCGCTGCCGGCAGGCAAGGCCGGGGCGGTCAAGGGCGCCTCGGCGCTGAGCGCGACCATCGACGGCGATGCACCGTCCAAGCCGTTCGGTGGCAATGACGATTTCGCGTGGTCGCCGGATGGCGCCAGCGTGGTGGCCAGCATCCGCGTGGCCGGCAAGCAGGAGCCGTGGTCGACCAACTTCGACCTGTACCGCTTCGACGCTGCGGGCAAGCAGGCGCCGGTCAATCTGACCGCCTCCAATCCGGCCTGGGATGCCGGCCCGGTGTTCAGTGCCGACGGCAAGACCCTGTTCTACCGTGCGATGAAGCGCCCGGGCTTCGAGGCCGACCGTTTCGGCCTGATGGCGATGGACCTGGCCAGCGGCAAGAGCCGTGAGATCGCGCCGCAATGGGATCGCTCGGCTGGCGGCATCACCCTGTCCGCCGACGGCGCCAGCATCTACACCACCGCCGATGACCTCGGCGAGCACCCGCTGTTCCAGATCGACGTGGCCAGCGGCAAGGCCACCAAGCTGATCGGCGACGGCAGCGTGACCTCGGTGGACGTGGCCGGCACCAGCGTGGCGATCACCCGCAACAGCCTGAAGAGCAACGACCAGGTGCTGGTCGGCCTGCTGCCGGCCGCCGGCGAAGCCATCGGCGAGCTGCGCGCGCTGACCCCGGCCGCTGGCGACGTGCTCAAGGACGTCAGCTTCGGTGACTACGAACAGTTCGAGTTCAAGGGCTGGAACAACGACACCGTGCACGGCTATGTGGTCAAGCCGCACAACTACCAGGAAGGCAAGTCGTACCCGGTCGCGTTCCTGATCCACGGCGGCCCGCAGGGCAGCTTCGGCAATGGCTGGAGCTACCGCTGGAACCCGCAGACCTACGCCGGCCAGGGCTACGCCGTGGTGATGATCGACTTCCACGGCTCCACCGGCTACGGCCAGGCGTTCACCGATGCGATCAGCCAGCACTGGGGCGACCGCCCGCTGGAAGACCTGCAGAAGGGATGGGATGCGGCGCTGAAGAAGTATTCCTTCCTCAACGGTGACAAGGCCTGTGCGCTGGGCGCCAGCTACGGCGGCTTCATGGTCAACTGGATCGCCGGCAACTGGAACGGCCCGTTCAAGTGCCTGGTCAACCATGACGGCGTGTTCGACCAGCGCATGATGGGCTACGCCACCGAAGAACTGTGGTTCACCGAGTGGGAGCAGGGCGGTACGCCGTACCAGAAGGCGGCGAACTACGAGAAGTTCAACCCGGTCAACCACGTGGCGGACTGGAAGAAGCCGATCCTGGTCATCCACGGCCAGCAGGACTTCCGTATTCCGGTCGAGCAGGGCCTGGCCGCGTTCACTGCTGCCCAGCGCCAGGGCATCGAATCGAAGTTCCTGTACTTCCCGGATGAAAACCACTGGGTGCTGAAGCCGAACAACAGCATCCTGTGGCATGACACCGTCAATGCCTGGCTGAAGCAGCACATCGGCAACTGATGACTGCAGCGCCGCCCTTCGGGGCGGCGCTTTTGTTTCGCCATCTGCTGTACCGGTGGGTGCCGACCGTTGGTCGGCACACCTTCCTGATCTGCCTCCAACAGCAGCCGGCCAGCGGCCGGCTCTACCCAGAGCGCCTGCATGCCCTCGACCGCCCTGATCCAGAACGACATCGTCGTCTTCGGTTTGATCGCCGCCACCCTGGGCGCCGTGTTCTGGACCGCCTCGCGCGAGCAGGGCCTGTGGAAACGCTTCTACACGTTCGTGCCGGCACTGTTGCTGTGCTACCTGATTCCCGGCATCTACAACACCGTCGGCCTGATCGACGGCCAGAACACCAAGCTCTACAACCCGATCGCACGCGACATCCTGCTGCCGGCAGCGCTGATCCTGCTGACCCTGGCGGTGGACATCAAGGGCATCCTGCGGCTCGGCCCGAAGCTGGTGCTGATGTACCTGGGTGCGTCCGCCAGCATCATGCTGGGTGCGGTGGTGGCTTTCCTGGTGATGCGCGCGCTGCATCCGGAAACGGTGGCCGGTGACACCTGGGCCGGCATGGCCGCACTGGCCGGCAGCTGGATCGGTGGCGGGGCCAACATGCTGGCGATGCGCGAAGTGTTCGACGTCAACGCCACCACGTTCGGCCAGTTCGCGGTGGTCGATGTCGGTGTCGGTTACGTGTGGATGGCCGCGCTGATCTTCCTGGCCGGGCGCGCAGCGAAGATCGACGCGCGCAGCGGTGCCGACACGTCGGCCATCGATGAGCTGAAGGAGCGCATCGCGCGCTTCCAGGCCGAGCATGAGCGCGTTCCCAGCCTCACCGACCTGATGCTGATCGTGGCAGTGGCCTTCGGCGGCGTGGGTCTGTCACACGCGATCGGTGCGCCGCTGGCAGCATGGTTCAAGGCCAATGTCAGCTGGGCCTCGCAGTTCAGCCTGGATGCGCCGTTCGTGTGGGTGGTGGTGCTGTCGACCACGCTGGGCCTGAGCCTGAGCTTCACCCGTGCACGCACGCTGGAAGGTGCGGGCGCCTCGCGGCTGGGTTCGCTGCTGCTGTACTTCCTGATTGCCTGCATCGGCATGCAGATGGATCTGCTGGCGCTGCTGGACCGCCCGTGGCTGTTCCTGCTCGGCCTGATCTGGATTGCCGTGCACATCGCGCTGCTGTGGTGCCTGGGCAAGCTGCTGAAGGTGCCGTTCTTCTATTTCGCGATCGGTTCGCAGTCGAACATCGGTGGCCCGGCTTCGGCGCCGGTGGTGGCTGCAGCGTTCCATCCGGCCCTGGCGCCGGTGGGCGTGTTGCTGGGCACGATGGGCTACGCCACCGGCACCTACCTGGCCTACATCGTCGGCATTACCCTGCGCGCGCTGGCAGGGCAGGGCGGTGGGGGTTGCGCCGGCCGGGGGCCGGCACCCAGGTAATGCTGCACGGGTTCATGAGGGTGCCGGCCAACGGCCGGCACTACCGATGCGTTACGCCACTGGCAATCCGCGTTCGATCAACCACGCCTTCGCGTCTTCGGCGTCCTGCTCGAACCACGCCTGTGTCGACCCCAGCCGATACGTATACCCCCAGGCATCCATGTCGGCCATCAACCGCGCACTGCCAACGCCAGGCAGCTGCCCGGCCAGCACGATCTGCAGGTAGCAGGTGGCATCTTCCTCGGCCACCGAGTCGGTGGCGTCGGTATGCACCTGCGCACGCCGCTCCGGCGGCAGCACGATCAGATGGCAGGCTTCGTGCAGCATCGAGTGCACGGGCGTGTCATCGCGCACGTACACGTTGCTGGCGATGATGCCGGCCTCGGGCTCGCCCCAGTAGCTGCCGGGAATCGGTTCACCGGCCGCGACGTGGTGCAGCTGCAGGCCATGCGCGGCGAGCAGGCACTGCGCATCAGCGAAGGCGATGTCGCCCACGCAGGTGATGTCCACGGCGGTTGTCGTATCGGTCATGCGGGTCAGGCAGCCCCGCCCGTGCAGGCACGGGCGGGGCAGAGCTTCAGGGTTTGTCCGGGCCTTCAGGCAGCGCCACGGAGATGTCCAGCACATCGTGCTGGCCATCCTTCACCAGGTCGACCTTCACTGCATCGACGTCGATGTTCACGTACTTCTTGATCACTTCCAGCAGCTCGCGCTGCAGCAGCGGCAGGTAATCGGGGCCGCCGCGGTTGCTGCGCTCCTGCGCGATGATGATCTGCAGGCGGTTCTTGGCGGTTTCGGCGGTGGTCTTCTTCGCTTTGAGGAAATCAAACAGGCCCATGCTTACCCTCCGAACAGCTTGCTGAAGAAGCCCTTCTTCTCGACGTTGGTGAAGCGCATCGGGCGTTCTTCGCCGAGGATGCGCGCGACGGCGTCGTCGTAGGCCTGGCCGGCTGCGGACTCGACATCCAGGATGACCGGCTCGCCCTTGTTGGAGGCGTTGAGCACGTCACCCGACTCGGGGATCACGCCGATCGCCTTCAGGCCGAGCACTTCCTCGACGTCGGCGATGCTGAGCATCTCGCCGCTTTCCACGCGCAGCGGGGTGTAGCGGGTCAGCAGCAGGAAGGCCGGCACGTCCTGGCCGGACTCGGCCTTGTGGGTCTTCGAGTCGAGCAGGCCGATGATGCGGTCCGAGTCGCGCACCGACGACACTTCCGGGTTCACCACCACCACCGCACGGTCGGCGAAGTACATCGCCAGGAAGGCGCCCTTCTCGATGCCGGCCGGGGAGTCGCAGATGATGTAGTCGAAGCCGTCGGCGGCCAGGTCCTTCAGGACCTTGCCCACGCCTTCCTGGGTCAGTGCGTCCTTGTCGCGGGTCTGCGAGGCGGCCAGCACGTACAGGTTCTCGAAGCGCTTGTCCTTGATCAGGGCCTGCTTGAGGGTCGCTTCGCCGTGCACGACGTTGACGAAGTCGTACACCACGCGGCGTTCGCAGCCCATGATCAGGTCGAGGTTGCGCAGGCCGACGTCGAAGTCGATCACCGCCACCTTCTTGCCGCGCCGTGCCAGGCCGCAGGCCAGGCTCGCGCTGGAAGTGGTCTTGCCGACGCCGCCCTTGCCGGAGGTGACTACGATGATTTCAGCCAAAGGACTTCTCCTGATGATTCTGTTTGGGTGCTGCGTCAGTCCAGCGCAGCGATCTTGATCTGGTCCTGTTCCAGCCACACCTGCACGGCCTTGCCGCGCAGGGAGTCCGGGACATCGTCCAGTACCTTGTAGTGGCCTGCAATGGCGACCAGTTCCGCATGGAAATCACGGCAGAAGATGCGTGCCGCGGTGTTGCCCTGTGCCCCTGCCAGCGCGCGGCCGCGCAGGGTGCCGTAGATGTGGATGCTGCCATCGGCGATGACCTCGGCGCCGGCGCCGACGGTGGCCATCACGGTCAGGTCGCAGTTTTCAGCGTACAGCTGCTGGCCCGAACGCACGTTGCCCAGCTGCATGCGGCCCGGCTGCGGTGCGGCGGCGTCGGCAACCTTGGCCACCGGTGTGGCCGGTGCCGGCTTCGGTTCGGCACGGGCTGCGCGACGCGGTTCCGGCGCGGGCGGCGGCGGCGGGGCCGGCTCGGCCTCGGCACGCTCGTACTGGGCGCGGAACTTGGCCAGCAGTGGCAGCCCGAGCTGCTGCGAGAGCAGGTCGACCGCGCTGGTGCCATAGGCCAGCGCCACCGGCAGCACGCCGGCACTGCGCAGGCCATCGACCAGCGCCTGCGCGGTGGCCACGTCCGGCACCTGACTCAGGCCGCCGAAGTCGAGGATCACCGCGGCGCGGCCGAACAGTTTCGGCGCACGGGTGACGCGTTCGCGCATTTCCTGCACGAGGCGTTCGACATCAAGGGTACGGATGCGCAGGTTGGCGATGCCCACCTGGCCGATCTTCAGTTCACCGGCCTGTTCGTAATCGAAATTCACCGCCACGCTCAGGTCCCCGTCGGCCGCTGTGCCTGCGCCGGCAGATGCCGGGCACGTGTCCATGCCACATCCGGCAGCTTGCCGCCGTAGGTCTCCTGGACCCACGGGTAGCTGCACAGTTCCTTGGCCAGCATGCTGGCGCGCACGTCGACCTGCGGCATGGTGTTCTGGCCCAGCTCGCGGAAGCCGAAGCTGCCGTGGAAGAGCAGGGCGGCATCGGCGCCATGGTCGAGGAAGACTTCGCAGGTCATCTGCGGGTAGCGCAGCTCGGCAAAGCTCTGCGCGTCGGCATAGAACGCACGGCCGACGCCACCGCCACGACGGCGGCTGGCGACCACGATGCGGTCGATATAGAAGAACGGGGTGTCCAGCTGCTGCTTGAACCAGGCGAAGTTGCTGCTGTCGTGCTGGCTGTCGCTGCCGAAGCCGATCAGGAAGCCGGCCAGGTTGCCGTCGCGCTCGGCGACGCGGAAATACTCAGCGGTTTCGTAGAACAGGCGCAGGCGGGCCGCATCCAGGGGAAGGATGGCCAGGCCAGCGTTGTTGTTCAAAGCCAGGACGGAATCGAGCTCGTGCTCGCGCACGTCGCGGATGACAATCGACATTGTGACTCCGTGGGGTAACGCGGTTGGTCCGTCAAATTGGACCCTGCGCACGATTATTGCATGCCCGGGGTGGGCTGCGGCATGAACAGGGGACCTCGGATGCATGACTTCCGTGGGAGTGCGCGACGCGGGCCGGGCCCGTAGAGTGCTGGCATGTTGGGAGTCCTCAGCCATACCCGCGTCCTCCGTCTGGCCGGCCTGTTTACCTGGGTCATGGTCGGCCTGCCACTGGCGTACTCGCAATTCGAGAACCTGCACAGCCGCAGCGATATGGGCAGCTGGGCGATCCTGTTGTTCGTCGCCTACCTGTCCTTCGGCGCCGCGTACTACTGGCTGACCCGCCTCCTGCGCAGTGACAGCGACAGTCACACCACCTGGCTGGACCGCGGCCTGCTGCTGCTGCTGACGGTTTCGGCGCTGGGCGTCAGTTTCCTCAGTGGTTCGGGCCTGGGCAGCATCCTGATGATGGTGGCTGCCGGCGTCATTCCGTGGATGCTGTCGGCGCGCCTGTGCGTGCTGTGGCTGCTGGTCAGCCAGCTGGCGGTGGCCCCGGTCTATTACATACTGCTGAACTTCCCGCTGTTCGAAGCCGTGATGCAATCGCTGCTGTATGGCGGCTTTTCCATGTTCATCTTCGTGACCAGCCTTGTCGCGAGACAGCAGACCCAGGCCCGCGACGAGCAGCGCAGGCTCAATTCGGAGCTGCGTGCCACTCGTGCCCTGCTGGCCGAAAGCGCCCGCGTCAACGAGCGAACCCGCATTTCGCGTGAGCTGCACGATCTTCTGGGGCATCAGCTGACCGCACTGACCCTGAACCTCGAAGTGGCCGGTCACCTGGCCGAGGGCCAGGCGCTGGACCATGTGAAGCGCTCGCATGCCTTGGCCAAGCTGCTGCTGGGCAACGTGCGTGAGGTGGTCAGCCAGCTGCGCGAGACCGGCGCCATCGATCTGGCGGCGGCGCTGCGCCCGCTCACCGAGAACGTGCCCTCGCTGGACATCCAGCTGGAGATCGAGGATCCGCTGAACGTGGAGGACCCGCAGCGGGCCCACGTGCTGCTGCGCTGTACCCAGGAGATCATCACCAACGCGGTGCGCCATGCCGGCGCCCGCCACCTGTGGATCAAGGTGTACCGTGAAGCCCCTGACCGGGTGGTGGTGGAGGCCCGCGACGACGGCGTCGGCGCGGATATGGTCAATGTGGGCAATGGCTTGCGCGGCATGCGCGAGCGCCTGCAACAATGTGGTGGCCAGCTGCAGGTCGAAACCCTTCCCGGTGAAGGCTTCCGGCTGCGGGCGACGGTGCCGGCAACGGTGCTGGTGGCCGCCCTTACCAAGGTTCCTGAAGGAGTGCGTTGATGATTCGCGTCTGCCTGGTCGACGACCAAACCCTGGTGCGGCAGGGAATCCGCTCCCTGCTGGCGCTCGACGACGGTATCGAGGTGGTGGCCGAGGCCGGCGATGGCCGGCAGGCGGTCGAACTGATACCGCAGGTGCGCCCCGACGTGGTGCTGATGGACATGCGCATGCCGGTGATGTCCGGGCTGGAGGCGCTGCAGGTGCTGTCGCGCCAGGAGCAGCTGCCGCCGACCATCATCCTCACCACCTTCGACGACGACCAGCTGGTGCTGGCCGGGCTCAAGGCCGGAGCCAAGGGCTACCTGCTCAAGGACGTGACCCTGGCGCAGCTGGTCGGTGCCATCCGCACCGTGGCCGACGGCGGTTCGCTGGTGCAGCCGGCCGTGACCCAGCGCCTGCTGTCCGGCCTGGAGCACATGCGCAACGAGTTCGTCAGCCTGGACCGCCCGGACCCGTTGACCGACCGCGAGACCGAGATCCTGCGCCTGATGGCCAGTGGCTTCTCCAACAAGGAGATCGCCAACTCGCTGGGTGTGGCCGAAGGCACCATCAAGAACCACGTGTCCAACATCCTGTCCAAGCTGGGCGTGCGCGACCGTACGCGCGCCGTACTGAAGGCGTTCGAACTCCAGCTGGTCTGAGGAAAACCTTTTCAGGACAATGACTTGAGGTCCAGTCATGGCCCTCGGGTGGGGTTGCCCCCTACTTCACGGGTATCGGTATGCGGTACCCTTCGAATTCTTTGTCCATACAAATACGCAGCCGGCAGGGAAACCGGTGCGCCAATCCCGATAAACAATGCCCGCGAAGCCTGCTAGGATTGGCGCTTCGCTTCAATCAACCCGGCCGTGGGATCGGCCCCGGAGACTCTCTGAATGACCCGTATTATCGAGTTCCTGATCGCCTTGGGGATCGTGGCTGGCCTGTTCGTCATCATTGGCGTATGTCTGCCGGGCGAGCGTCACATCACCGAAAGCATCGAGACCAACCGCAAGATGACGATCGTGTACGACACGGTCAGCAGCCTGCGCCGCTTCAAGGACTGGAACCCGCTGGTACTGCGCGATCCCGCCGTTGAACTGAAGCTGTCCGGCCCGGCCTCCGGCGTCGGTGCCACCCTCGACTTCACCTCCAAGGACCTGGGCACCGGTTCCTGGAAGATCACCGAAGCCGAAGAGAACAAGCGTGTTGCGATCGCCATCGATGACGCCACCAAGGGTCACGACAAGATCACCACCTTCACGCTGGAGCCGACCGGCAAGGGTGGCCGCAACGTCAAGATCACCCAGGACTACTCGGTGAAGTACGGCTTCGACCTGTTCGGCCGTTATGCCGGCCTGTATGTCAGCCGCCAGATCGGCGACGACATCAAGATGGGTCTGTCGCGTATGGCCAACATGCTGGCCAGCGTCCCGAACGTGGACTACCGCACCCCGGAAGCCCCGCTGACCGATCTGGCCATCGTCAATGTGCCGGCTGAAGACCTGCTGGTCGTCAACGCCGGTAACGTGGACCGCGGTCAGGACACGATCACCAAGTCCATCAAGGACAACCAGGAGTGGATCAAGCGCGTGATGGAGGCCAATGGCCTTGAAGCCGCCGGTCCGTTCCGCATCATCACCACCGATTTCGGTCAGGAGAAGTACGCCTTCGACATCGCCCAGCCGGTGAAGAAGAAGGGTGCTGAAGGTGCCACCGCTGAAGAGCTGACCGTCAAGATCGACGGCGGCGCTCCGGTCAAGTACGTGCACGTGGCCCCGCACCGTTCGGCGCATGCCGCCTACACCGGCCACATGGCGGGTCTGGACGTGGCCCGCAACGGCCTGCGTGCCTGGGCTGTGACCAACGGTTCGGAAGTGGTCGATCGCCCGTACGAAACCTGGAAGGACGGTCTGGACAAGTCGTTCACCCCGGAAGCGACCTACGACATCTACTGGGCCGTCAAGTAAGCCTCGGCTGACCCATGTAGTGTTGGACACGAAAACGCGCCGCTCATTGCGGCGCGTTTTTTTTCATCTGGCGCCCGGCAAGGGCGCTGCGCAAGGAGCCCACATGTTCAATCTCGAACGTCGCGCACGTAAGCCATCACTGCTGGCCTGCCTGGGGGCGCTGCTGGCCGCCGCCTCTATCGGCCTGTCGGCCTATGCTTCGCACGGTGTAGCCGACCCGCTGGCGCAGCAGCATCTGAACATGGCGGCGCTCTATGCGTTCGCGCATGGCGCGGTACTGGTGGCGCTCGGGCCGCGCGCGCATGGCGCGATCGCGCACCTGGCGTTGTACGTGCTGCTGCTGGGCGTGCTGCTGTTTTCCGGCAGCCTGGTGGGCGGTGCGTTGTGGCAGTGGCCGACGCGGATGGCACCGATCGGTGGCACCAGCATGATGGCTGGATGGGTGCTGCTGGCGATCAATGCGTTGAGGCGGTGACGGTCGCAGGGCTGTCGCTTCGATCCATGCCGATGCGATCCTAAGGGTTCATGGGCGTTACTTTTCTTTTCGCGCGAAAAGAAAAGTAACCAAAAGAAACGCGCCGCCGGCCGCGAGCCGGTGCTGCGCACCGGTCCCCTGTGCTCCTCGGCCCGTCGAGGGACGGTGCGGGAACTCGCTGCGCTCAGACACCCGCACCTCTTCGCCCTCGTCGGACCTGCGGTGCTCGGCTCGCTTGAAGGCGGACCCAACAGCTGCGCGCTGATCCGTTACAGGGGCTTCGAGCTTTGCCTTTGCCTTCTTGTCCCATTTCGTGGCGGGCACACGCGGAATCCGCCCGGACAGCTCCATGAAGTTCGCAGTGCAGCCGCCACGAGGGGCTCAGCCGTTGGCCGGTCTCCAGCACCAGTGCCAAGGTTCGTAGACGATCCCATGCGGGTTGTCGCGCGGGTAGCTCAGCTGGAAGCCATGCCCACCGGCATTCGCCTGCAGCCACGCAAACGCGTCGGTGGCTTCGAACGATTCTTCGGCCGGGGCGTCGCCCGGTGTGCCGATGTCCAGCGCGTGGCCGCTGTGGTGTTCGCTGAAACCCGGGGCGGCATTGACCTTCAGGATCTCCGCCACGCTCAGGCCGCGCGCCAGCTTCCGTTCGAAGATGCCCAACTGGTAGGCATGGCTGCGGAAGCCGGAGATGGCGTCCAGCGCAATGCCATCCTGTGCCGCATGCAGTCGCATCCGTCGCCAGCCCTGCGCGGCGCCACGGCGCAGCCATAGCGGGCGGGCGAAGCGATCGCGGCCGGCAAAATGCAGCAGGCAGGGTTCGGGTTCCAGCGGCAGGCCGCTGTCGTCGGCGTAGCGCTGCGGGTCCAGGCCAAGCTGCTGCAGGCGCTGCTGCAACCCGGCCAGCGGCAGCCACTGATCTTCCAGTCCGGCGCCGAAGGGCCGTGCAGCCGCGGTGTCCAGCAGCGCCAGTGCATCCTCGACCCCGGGCTCGCGCGGCAGGCGCGGCACCATCGAATGCACGCCGTGCGGCAGTACCGCCGCCAGATAGCGGCCATCACGCTTGCGCCGCAGCACCCACTGCGCCTGCGACAGCAGGCGTGCATCCAGGTTGCTGCGTGCGCGCAACAGGTGGGCGGGCCACAGCTCGATGGCCTCGGTATTGATCAGCAGGGGCGGGCGTCGTTGCATCGTCTCAGCTTACTGCCGTGGTGCCGACGCGGCCACCTTGCGCAGCGCATCGAGCAGCGCCTGCGGCCGGTCCACGCTGAGCAGCAGCGTGCTGCCATCACTGACCGGCAGGGCGAGGACACGCGCACGGTCGGTGACCAGCGCGAAGCCCTTGCCGCCACCCTGCAGGCGGAAGTGGCCCGAGTAGAAGCCCGGCATTGAATAGCCATTGGTTTTGACACGGATGCCATAGCGGCGGTCACGCTGCAGGTCGACCACCTCGGCCTGGTCCAGCCGCAGCTGCGCCACCGGCACGCGCCGCCGGTACATCGTCGAGCGCACGTCCAGCACGTTGCCGGCCAGCTCCACGCGGCGGCGGAAGAAGGCGGCCCCCAGCCCGACAGCGAGTACAGCGATGACGATCAGGCTCCATGCCGCACTGCCGCCCATCCGGAACCAGGGCGGCGACAGCGTTACTTCGATCCAGGGTGCGTTCGCCGGTGCCTTGTACAGCTGCGCATACAGGCAGGCCACGAAGGCAGCCAGCAGCGGCAGCACGATCCACAGCACGCGCAGCGGCGAACTCTCGGCCATGTCAAAGGGTTTCGGGTCACTGCCGCCCATGGTTCAGGCCTCCTTCTTGAACACCAGCATCGCCGGGCGCATCGGCGCCGGGATGATGATGTTGACCAGCTCCCAGCCCAGCTGGCCCTGCCGGCTCAGCTCGGCCTGGACATCCTCGGCCTTGAGTGCGCCCATCATGGAGGTCTTGACCTCGATCGTCTGGTAGCTCCAGCGCTTGCTCATTCCTTGTCCTCCGGCGATGCCTTGGGTTTGGGCAGGCGTCCTGCCTTGCGCAGCGCGTCGCGCAGCACGTATTCGATCTGCGCGTTGAGGCTGCGCAGTTCGTCATCAGCCCAGCGCTGCGCCGCGGCCAGGACCTCGGCATTGATGCGCAGCGGATAGGCTTTCTTCTCACTCATGGGGGCTCCTGGCGGGGCGGTGGGGCGCCCCGTTGCGAGTGTGGCTCAATACAGCGAGCCTGCATTGACGATCGGCTGGGTGCCGCGGTCCGAGCACAGCACGGTCAGCAGGTTGCTGACCATGTGCGCCTTGCGTTCCTCGTCCAGCTGCACCACGCCGTTCTTCTGCAGTTCGGCCAGGGCCATCTCGACCATGCCGACCGCACCGGCAACGATGCGCGTGCGTGCGGCGATCACCGCGTTGGCCTGCTGCCGCTGCAGCATCGCCTGGGCGATTTCGGCAGCGTAGGCGAGGTGGCTGATGCGTGCGTCGATGACCTGCACGCCGGCGTCGGCCAGGCGCTCGGCCAGTTCGTTCTTCAGGTGCTGGGAAATCTCGCTGGCATGACTGCGCAGTGCCAGCTGGCCATCCTCATGCTGGTCGTAGGGGTAGCTGGTGGCCATCGCGCGCAGTGCCGATTCGGACTGGATGTGCACGAAGCTCTCGTAGTCGTCCACGTTGTAGACCGCCTCGGAGGCATCGACCACCTGCCAGACGATGACCGCGGCGATCTCGATCGGGCTGCCGTCCAGCTCGTTGACCTTCAGCTTGCCGCTCTCGAAGTTGCGCACGCGCTGGCTGACCCGGCGCTTGGCGTAGAAGGGGTTGTTCCAGCGCAGGCCGTTGTCCTTCACGGTGCCCACGTATTTGCCGAACAGGCTCAGCACCGCCGCCTGGTTGGGCTGGACGGTGTACAGGCCGGCCAGGGCGAAGATCGCCAGCGCCGCCACCAGGATGCCGGCCACCATCAGCAGCAGGTTGGGGGAACCGGTGCTGGCCTTGGCTGCTGCGCCCAGTACGAACAGGGCGCCGCCGGCGAGGGCGACAAGCAGGGCGCCGGCCAGCGTGCCGAGGCCGTTGAGCGAAGACAGCGACTTCTCTTTCATGGCGGTACGTCCTTGAGGATTCGGAATGAAGATATCAAAGTGATATCACTTGTCGACTACCGTTCGTCGGATGCCGTGGCCGGGACGGTCGGCCAGCTAGAATGCCCACCCGCCTTCACATCGCTGCTGGAACCGCCATGGCCAAGCTTGGAACTCCGTTGTCCCCCTCCGCCACCCGCGTGCTGCTGCTGGGTTCGGGCGAACTCGGCAAGGAGGTGGCCATCGAGCTGCAGCGGCTGGGCGTGGAAGTGATCGCCGCCGACCGCTATGCCGATGCCCCGGCCATGCAGGTCGCGCACCGCTCGCACGTGATCGACATGCTCGATGCGATGGCCCTGCGTGCCCTGATCGCCCAGGAGCAGCCGCACCTGGTGGTGCCGGAGATCGAGGCCATTCATACCGAGACCCTGGTCCAGCTGGAGCAGGAGCAGGGCCTGCGGGTGATCCCGACCGCGCGCGCCGCCCGCCTGACCATGGACCGCGAGGGCATCCGCCGCCTGGCCGCCGAGACCCTGGGCCTGCCGACCTCGCCCTACCGCTTCGTCGATACCGAAGCCGAGTACCGCGCCGCCGTGGCCGCCATCGGCCTGCCGTGCGTGGTCAAGCCGGTGATGTCGTCCTCGGGCAAGGGCCAGAGCACGCTGCGCAGCGAGGCGGACATCGCCCCGGCCTGGGACTACGCGCAGACCGGTGGCCGTGCCGGTGCCGGCCGCTGCATCGTCGAAGGTTTCATCGATTTCGACTACGAGATCACCCTGTTGACCGTGCGCCATGCCGGCGGCACCTCGTTCTGCGCGCCGATCGGCCATCTGCAGAAGGACGGCGACTACCGCGAGAGCTGGCAGCCGCAGCCGATGTCGAGCAGGGCGCTGGCGCGTGCCGAAGAGATTTCGCGCGCGATCACCGATGACCTCGGTGGCTGGGGCCTGTTCGGTGTCGAGCTGTTCGTGAAGGGCGACGAGGTGTGGTTCAGCGAAGTGTCGCCGCGCCCGCACGACACCGGCCTGGTGACGCTGGTCTCGCAGGAGCTGAGCGAGTTCGCGCTGCACGCGCGCGCCATCCTTGGCCTGCCGATCCCGGTGATCCGCCAGAGCGGGCCGTCTGCCTCGTGTGCGCTGCTGGCACACGGTGAGGGCGTGCCGTACTTCAACAACGTCGCCGCCGCACTGCAGGTGCCGGACACCGCCGTGCGCCTGTTCGGCAAGCCGAGCGTGCACGGCCATCGCCGCGTGGGCGTGACCCTGGCGCGCGCGGAAACCATCGACGAAGCGCGCGCCATCGCGCGTGATGCCGCCGACGCCATCGGCGTCGAACTGCGCCCGTAAAGCAAAAAGGGGACGGAGGGGATTAAGTCGTTTGTGGCACAAACGACTTAATCCCCTCCGTCCCCTTTTTGTTATTTCACATCCACCCACACCAGGTGGTGGTCGCTGCCGTCGGCGATCTTCGCTTCCGGGCTTTCATTGGCCGGCCAGAACACGCCGCTGCCGATGTACTCGAAACCGGTCGAGGGCAGCACGTAGTCCAGGCGCATGGTGCCGGACTTCGGGCCGAAATCGCCGGTGGCATGGAACGGTGCGCCCTTGCGCTCGATGCCCTTGGCCGCATAGGCCAGGCTGGTCTGCTCGCCACCAACGCTGCGCGGGGTGGGGTAGCGCAACACGCGGGCGTTCTCGATCAGTTCGACGATCGCCTC
The DNA here is from genome assembly GCF_036320025.1 of Stenotrophomonas sp. SMYL86. Taxonomy (NCBI): domain Bacteria; kingdom Pseudomonadati; phylum Pseudomonadota; class Gammaproteobacteria; order Lysobacterales; family Lysobacteraceae; genus Stenotrophomonas; species Stenotrophomonas sp. SMYL86. The sequence goes on along the minus strand of NZ_JAWIRU010000006.1, from coordinate 50,716 downwards.
ATGGCGGCCATCACCATCGATCGGGTCGTTGTTGAGGTCGCCAAGGATCACGAAGCGCGCGTCCTGCGCCAGGCCACCGCACTGGCCCTTGTCGTCGCACAGCCACGGCTTGTCACCCTTGGACAGGTATTCCTGCCACAGGCGCAGTTCGTCGTGGTTGCGCGCGGCGTTGCGCTTTTCCGGGCCATCGAACACTGGCGGGGTCGGGTGCGAGACCAGAGCGTGGACCACGCCGGCCGGGGTCTTCACCGGCACGTCCCAATGTGACTTCGACGACAGCCGCAGCTGCGACCACACATGGTCGTTGTAGAAGCTCTTGCCGGTGCGCGGGTCGACCGGACGGATCGCGCCCGGCATCGCGCTCCACTTCAGCAGCTGGAAGCTGCGCACCTTGGCTTCATCGATCGGGTAGCGCGACAGCACCAGCATGCCGTACTGGCCCGGGTGCAGGCCGTAGCCCCAGGCATCGTTGCCGCGGCTGCGGCCTTCGCCGCCGACCACGCCGTTGTTGTCCAGGTCCAGGCCGCTGGGCACGCCGGTGTTGACCGGGGCCAGGTAGCGGTAGGCGAAGTGCAGCGGCTTGCCGCCGCCGGGCTGGGCCACTTCCAGGTAGCGTTTCTGGAACAGGTCGGCGGCGCGGTGGGCGTCGTCGAAATCGAATTCGTTCAGCAGCACCAGGTCCGGGCGTGCCTGCTGCAGCACCGCGGCGATCTTGCGCGCGTGCTCGCTGTCGCCTTCCAGCTCCTTGATCAGGCCACCGGTCTCATCGGAGTACAGCGAGGTGTTGTAGGTGGCCAGGCGCAGCGCAGCGGACGGCTTTTCGGTCATCGCAGGGGACGTGGCGAAGGCGGGGGCGGTGGCGCCGCAGAGCAGGGCCAGGATCTGGGGTCGGAGGTTCATGCGCCGTATTGTGCACCCGGCCCGGTGTCAGTGGTTTGTCAGCGTCCGTCCAGTTCGTCGTCGAAATCGTGCCAGCGGCGGCCGTCGTAGGCTTCCAGCGGTCGATAGCGCCGTTTGTAGTCCATCTTCTGATGCCCGCGGATCCAGTAGCCCAGGTATACGTGCGGCAGGCCCTCGCGGCGGGCCCATTCGATCTGCTGCAGGATCGCGAAGGTGCCCAGCCCACGCGCGGCATGGTCCGGGTCGAAGAAGGTGTAGACCGCCGACAGGCCATGCTCGGTGACGTCGGTCACCGCCACCCCCAGCAGCTGGCTGGGCTGGCCATCGTGGCCGGGCAGGCGCATCTCCATGAAGCGGGTGTGTGACCAGCTGCCGATCAGGAACTGCTCGAACTCGTGTGGGCCGTGGTCATCCATGCCGCCATTGGCGTGGCGATGGGTGAGGTAGCGGTGATACAGCGCGAACAGGTCGTCGCGGGCGGTGGCCGCGGTGATGCGTACTTCCAGGTCTTCATTGCGGGCGGCACAGCGGCGCTGGCTGCGGTCCGGGGCGAAGCGGGCCACCGGAATACGCACCGCCACGCAGGCCTGGCAGTGTGCGCAGTGCGGGCGGTAGACCAGGTCGCCGCTGCGGCGGAAGCCCCAGCTCAATGCCAGCGGGTACAGGCCGCCAAGGCGGCGATCGTGCGGGTCCAGCACCAGGTCGCGCGCCACCCGGTCCGACCAGTACCCGCAGGGGTGCTCGCCGGTCTGGAAAAGCCGCAGTTCGTCGTCTCTGTCGCCGTGTATCGCCATGGGCACAGCATAGCCCCAGCCTGTCGCAGTGGCGGCGACTGTCCGCCGGATGAATGGAACCGGCAGCGGCGTCAACCGATGTCGCGCCCGGGCGTTGTTGTCTACCGAGGGTGAAGTGATCACCCCGACGCAATCCCCATCCCCAGGAGTGACCCCATGATCCGTACCCCCCTGCTGCTGGCCCTGCTGCTCGGCACTTCCGCTACCGGTATCGCGCTGGCCGCCGATGCCCCGACTGCGCCGGCGCAGCGCCCGGCCAAGCTGGACACCAACGGCGACGGCGTCATCGACCGCAGCGAAGCCGCTGCCAACCCGCGCCTGGCCGCGAAGTTCGACGAGCTGGACAAGAACAAGGACGGCAAGCTCTCGCGCGATGAGCTGCCGCGCTGGCAGCACGGTCGCCGTGGTGGCCACGGCGGTGAGCGCTGGGCCAAGCTGGACCTCAACAAGGACGGCCGCATCAGCCGCGAGGAAGCCAAGGCCGATCCGCGCCTGGCCGCGCGCTTCGACGAGCTCGACCTCAACAAGGACGGTTACCTGGACAAGGCCGACCGCGAGCTGCGCATGAAGCAGCGCCGTGACGCCTGGTTCGCTGCCGCCGACACCAACAAGGACGGCCAGCTGAGCAAGGCCGAATTCGACGCCGCCAAGGGCCCGATGCACGGCGGCCCGCGCCATGGCGGTCCGCGTGACAGCGCGGCGCCGAAGCCGCAGCGCTGAGGTTCAACGCAGTGAATGACGACAACGCCGGCGCACTGCCGGCGTTGTCCGTTACAGGCGGCCGCTGCGCATCAGTGAGTACACCACCAGCGCGATGACCATCAGGTTCATCGCGATGATGCCGGTGCGGCCGTACATCGATTCGAACTTCCAGTTGATGCCGGTTCGTCCGCGGCGGGCCGAATCGCGCGCGATCATCGGTGCCATCACCCGCTGCAGCGGCACCAGGCACTGGTAGTTGACCACGCCCAGGCCTACCGCCAGCACCGTCAGCTGCGCCCAGACCGGCGCCTGGAGCATGACTGCCAGCAGGATCGCCAGGCACCAGAACATGCCGGTGATGATGTTGAGATAGAGGAACCGGCGCACGTCGCGGCGCTCGGACGCCGTTTCGGTGTACGACATCAGGAAGCGTCCGCCCAGATAGCTGCCGATCGCTCCACCGACCACACCGCCGATCACCGCCCCCCAGCTTTCGGCCGGCAGCACGTGCAGCTGGCCCAGCGTGGCAGTCAGCGAGCCCATCGCGGTGCCGCCCGCAGCGCTGGCACCGCCGAGGCCAAGCTTGCTGCCGCCGATGCCGACACCGGTGCCGAGCAGCACCGCAGCACTGGCCGTGCCGGGCGCAGCCACCAGTACCATCGAAACCACCGCCGTAGCGAACGCGGCACTGGGTGCGCTGCTGCGCGCGAACTCGCCGAAGCGTTGCAGCAGGCCGTCGCGCACCAGAGCGCGGGCACGCGACAGGCGCTTGCGCACGGCGGCGTCACTGAGCCCAAGCAGGTCGGCCACCTGCTGCGAGCGCTGGCCTTCGCGGTAGTACAGCAACAGTACTTCGCGGCTGTCGGCCGGCAACGCGGAAATGATGTCCTCGGCGGCGATTTCCTCTTCCACCCGTTGCAGCCGGTCGGCCGCGCCCGGGGCCGGGTCGGCCGCCATGCCCATCGCCACCTCGGCGGCCTCGCCGGTCAGCGGCCGGCCGCGCTGCGCGCGCAGCCAGTCGCGGGCCAGGTTGCGGGTGATCTGCCGCAGCCAGGGCAGGAAGCTGGTCGAACTGCGCAGCTGATGCAGCTGCTGCCAGCCCTTCACGAAGGCTTCTTGGGCGATGTCCTCGCTGGCCTGGCGGTCGCGGGTGATGGCCAGGGCGATAGCGGTAACCGTGTTCTGGCAGGCCAGCACGATGCGGCCATAGGCGTGCTGGCAACCGCTGGCAGCGGCAGGCAGTTCGCGTTCCAGGGTCTGGTCGATCGATGCGGCGAACGTCGTCATGGCGGCGGCTCTCCTGCTGGGATTGTGTCCCAAGACGGAGCCGCGCGCCGAATGTGACCGGTCTTCTGCACGGTAGTGCCGGCCGCTGGCCGGCAACCTCATGACAAAAAAAAGGGGACGGAGGGGATTAAGTCGTTTGTGCCACAAACGACTTAATCCCCTCCGTCCCCTTTTTCGGCTGCCGGCCAGCGCCCGGCACTACCCGTGCGTCACTTCGAGGGCTGGATGCGAACCCGGACTTCTTCCTCTTCCGGTGCGGCCTGCGGGGCCGGTTGCGCCTGCTGCGGTTGGGTCTGCGGGGCAGGGGCCGGTGCGACCGGCGCCGGGGCGCCACGATGGCGCAGGCCGATCACCAGCGCCACGCCGGCGATCACCACCAGCAGGGCGATGCGGATGCGCCAGGCCCAGCCACGGCCGCCGCCGGTCGTCTCTGCGGTGTCGCGGAAGGCGAATTCGGCGGTCGGATGGTCGCGGCGGGTGGTGTCGAGCAGCCGCGCCTCGCGCAGGATTTCACGCGCGCGCGGCTGGTCGTCGGCGCGCACGATCCACACCGCTGGGTAGGCGTTGGCGTTGCCCAGGTCGGTATAGCTGAACTGGCCGCGGCGACGGGTCTTGTACGAGCGCCCATTGGTCACCTTGACGTCGATGCCATGCCCGCGCAGGAGCTCGGCGACGCCTTCAACGGTTTCCACACGCTGGCTGCTGAAGATCTGGCGCATCGGATCAGTCCTTGGCCGGCACGGCGGCGGCCGCGGCCTGGTCGGGAACCACGCGGATCAGGCCTTCCTGCGCGGTGCTGGCCACCAGCACGCCATTGCGGGTGAAGAACTGGCCGCGGGCCAGACCGCGCGAATCCTGCGCGCTGGGGCTGTCCAGCGAGTACAGCAGCCAGTCGTCGGCACGGAACGGCCGGTGGAACCAGATCGCGTGGTCGAGCGAGGCCATCTGCACGTGCGGGTGGTAGTAGCTGATGCCGTGCGGGAACGTGGCGGTGCCCAGCAGGTGGAAGTCGGAGGCATAGGCCAGCAGTGCCTGGTGCAGCTCCGGGGCATCGCCGACCGGCTCGCTCAGGCGCAGCCACACCTGGTGGTAGGGCGGGCGCTTGGGCGGGTTGAGTTCGTCACGCGGGTAGACGTGACGGAACTCGAACGGGCCGCCGCGTGACAGCCAGCGCTGCACCTTGATTGGCAGCCGCTCCAGCACTTCGGCCGGCAGCGGACGGTTCGGTTCGATGTCTTCCGGCTGCGGCACTTCGGGCATCTTGTGCTGGTGCTCGGCGCCGGTCTCGGCCTGCTGGAACGAGGCCGCGCAGAAGAAGATCACCTTGCCGTGCTGGATCGCAGTGACGCGGCGCACCGAGAAACTGCCGCCGTCGCGGGTACGGTCCACGTCGTAGACGATGGGGTGGTCGATGTTGCCGGCGCGCAGGAAGTAGGCGTGCAGCGAGTGCACGTGGCGCCCGTTGTCGACCGTGGCCTGCGCCGCAGCCAGCGCCTGGCCCAGCACCTGGCCGCCGAACACGTACTTGGTGCCGATGTCGCGGCTCTGCCCGCGGAACAGGTTGTCCTCCAGCCGCTCCAGGGTGAGCAGGTCGATCAGCTCGGAGACGACGGGTTCGGGCGTGTCGTTCAAGGGGGCGGCCACAGCAATGAAGAGGCCCCGATTATACCGTTGCAGGCCAGTCCATCATTGGTAGTGCCGGGGGGGGGGGGGGGCCCCCCCCCGCGGGACGCGGGGCCCCGCCCGGGTGGGGGCCCGCGCCCCCCGCCCCTGCTGGGGCGCCGCCCGCGGCCCCCACCCAGTCGCCCCCCCGGGCGCCCGGGGGGGGGCCCCCCCCCCCCCCGCCACTACCGGTTACTTGCCCAGCCGGGCGACCAGCGCCTGCAGGGCATTCTGCGCATCCGGGGCGAACCAGGCCTCGACGAAGCGGTCGAGCTGGATCAGGTCCGGGTGCAGGGCTTCGTGCAGGTCGGCACGGGCAATGGCGCGGGTCAGCAGCATCGGCTGGCGCGGCTGCTTGAGCAGGTTCTGCAGCCAGGCGATGGCGCGCGCCACCACCAGGTCGCCTTCGGCCAGTTCGTCGACCAGGCCGATCTGCAGCGCCTGTTCGGCCGGCACCAGCGAGCCGGTGGTCAGCAGGACGCCGGCGCGGTGTACGCCCACCGCGCGGCGCAGCAGGCGCTGGATGCCCTCCGGCGCGATCAGGCCCACCTGCACTTCGTTCAGGCCGATGGCATACGGCCGCGACGGATCGGCGCTGCGCGCCATCACCCGGTAGTCGCAGCACAGGGCCAGCACGCAGCCGCCCGCCGGTGCGTGGCCGGTGATCGCCGCGACCACCGGGATCCGGCTCTCGGCCAGCGTGCGCACGGCGCCAAAGAAGGCGTTCCAGGTGTCCAACAACTTGTGCTTGTCATCACCATGCGAGAGCAGGTGCGGCACGTCCATACCGCCGGTGAAGATGCGCTCGCTGCCCGACAGCACGATGCCGTGCGCGTCTTCGGCCATGGCCAGCTCGATGGCATGGATCAACTGCCGGCACAGTTCGGTGTCCAGTGCGTTGACCGGCGGCCGCGCCAGGCGCAGTTCGCGGATGGGGCCATGGTTGATCACCTCGATGAGCGTCGTCATGCTGCGGTCTCGTTGCGAAGAAGGAACCTGGGCGATGATAACCAAACCATTCGTTGGCGTACTGTTGGTTCTGTGTGCGGCCGCAGCATCGGCGTCGGCGGCGGAACCGGACTGCGTCACGGTGGAGCAGGGCTGGGCGCGGTTGCCACCGAATCCGGCGATGCCGATGACCGCCGGCTACGGCGTGATCCACAACGGCTGCAGCAAGGCGGTGGCGATCACTGGCGCGACCAGCAGCAGCTTCAATGATGTGTCGCTGCACGAAACCACGATCACGGATGGGGTCAGCCGGATGCGCGCGATCGAGCGTCTGCCGCTGGCGCCGGGCGCACGCGCCGAGCTCAAGCCCGGTGGCCTGCACCTGATGCTGATGCAGGGCAAGGGCGCGTTGAAGGAAGGGCAGGCGCTGCCGTTGCGGCTGCAGCTGGAAGGCGGTGGCGAAGCGAGCGCGACGTTGGTGGTGCGCAAGGCCGCGCCGTAAGCGCGCGGGGAAACGGCACGCTGCTGCTGACGCAAGGGGTTGGGATGGCCGTCGTAGCGTCGAGCTTGCTCGACGGCCCCGGCCTGCAGCAGTCGAGCAAGCTCGACTCTACGGATGAAGCGACGATTGGGATGGCTTCCGTAGCGTTGAGGACGCTGGGCGCGAACGGAACATCCGGTAGTGCCGGCCGCTGGCCGGCAGGACGCGAAATGCCGGCCAGCGGCCGGCACTA
>NZ_JAWIRU010000006.1:42770-43679 GCF_036320025.1 Stenotrophomonas sp. SMYL86 | reverse complement strand
CCGTCGGTGGGCGCCCACTCCCTGCGGGGGGGGCGGGGGGGGGCCCCGCCCCCCCCCCCCCCCCCCCCCCCCCCCCCCCACTACCAGGGGGCTTACGACCAGTCGAACGAGAACAGCACCGTGCGGCTTTCCGGCTCGTACAGCATCACGATCGCATCGGCACCGGTGGCGCACCAGTTGTAGCCGGCCACGTCGGCCACGGCGAAGAATTTGTTGCCATTGCGGGTGATGATCACTGTTTCGGCATCGTCCGCAGCGTTGGGGTCATCGGCAGCTTCGGTGAAACCCAGCTCGAATGCCGCGGGAATCTCTGCGGTTTCGGTCCAGTTGCCGAAACCGATGGGGCCGCCCAGCGTATCCAGATAATCGCGCTCGCTGGCCTCACCCTTGCCGTAGCGCGAGTAGCAGGCGAGACGGCCATGCGTGGCATGGTAATCGCGGGCCTTGGCGTAGCTCTCGCGCATCTGCACGATGTGCTCCTGCGCATCCTTGTCCTGCACCGCATCACCGATGAAATAGCCCGCGTTGCCGAGGAAGCGCATCTCGTTGCCGGCGGTCAGTTCGAAGGCGATCCAGTTGGTGCCGGTGAAATCGTTGTGGTGTTCTTCTGTGGTCTCGCCGATGCAGCCGTCATACGGCTCGATCGGGCACAGCATCGTTGCCACCTGGCCGGCCAGTTCCGGGCGCAGCACGCCGAGGTCGATCTTCAGCAGCGGCAGCAGGTGCTGGCCGAGCCAGGCCTGGTCGGCGGGAAAGACGTCGGTGGGGAAGGCGACCATGCCGGGCAGCAGGTCGCGCAGTTCAGTCTGGTGGATCATGTCAGTCCTTTGAATTGGATCGGTAGTGCCGGCCGCTGGCCGGCATCCGCGATACATCTGGAGGTTGCCGGCCAGCGGCCGGCACTACCAC
>NZ_JAWIRU010000006.1:36977-42760 GCF_036320025.1 Stenotrophomonas sp. SMYL86 | reverse complement strand
TGGGCGGGCGCCCCCCCCCCCCCCGCCCCCCCCCCCCCCCCCGCCGCGGCGCCCCCCCCCCCCCCCCGCCACTACCACAGGCGCGTCAGGTCGACGCGCTGCGGATCGCATCCGGCAGCGGCGCGCTCTTGCCAGTCTGGGTATCCATCCACACCACCACCACGTTGCCATCCGAATAGAGCTTCGATTCGTCCTGCTGGTCGACGATGCGGTGGCCGATGGTCACGCTGCTGTTGCCCAGGCGCTCGACGAACAGCTCGACCAGGATGTCGTTGGGCCACACGATCGGCAGCCGGTAGTTGACGTTGGTCGCGGCCACCACCGGTGCGATGCGGTCGGTCATCGACACGCCCTCCACACCCAGCATCCAGCGCACGCGCGCTTCTTCCAGGTAGGAGATGTACTTGGCGTTGTTCACATGGCCCATGCTGTCCATGTCACGCCAGCGCACGCTGATCGGGATGCGGGCCAGGATCTTGTGTTCGCTGCTCATCAGGCGTCCTTTTTCTTCTTGCTGGCAGTGGCGGTCTTGCTGGTCTTGCCGGTGCTCTTGGCGGCTACCGCCTTCTTGGCGACCTTGGCCGGCTTTTCAGGCTTCACCTTGCGCGGCGGGCGGGCGTCTGGCTTGTTGGCCACGGCGGCCGGCTGCTCCGGGCGGGCGCTGGTGGAGGGCAGCATGCGGGCCAGGAACTGGCCGGTGTACGACCGCGGGCAGGCCGCCACGTCTTCCGGCGTGCCGGTGACCAGGATGGTGCCACCGCGATGGCCGCCTTCCGGACCCAGATCAACGATCCAGTCGGCGGTCTTGATCACGTCCAGGTTGTGCTCGATCACCACCACCGTGTTGCCTTCGTCGCGCAGCTTGTGCAGCACGCCCAGCAGCGCTTCGATGTCGTGGAAGTGCAGGCCGGTGGTCGGCTCGTCGAGGATGTACAGGGTGCGGCCGGTATCGCGGCGCGACAGTTCCTTGGACAGCTTCACGCGCTGCGCTTCACCACCGGAAAGCGTGGTCGCGCTCTGGCCCAGCTTGATGTAGCTCAGGCCGACGTCGACCAGCGTTTCCAGCTTGCGCGCGATCGACGGCACCGGTTCGAACAGCTTCAGCGCATCCTCGACGGTCATTTCCAGCACGTCGTTGATGTTGAAGCCCTTGTACAGGATCTCCAGCGTCTCGCGGTTGTAGCGCTTGCCATGGCAGACGTCGCAGGGCACGTACACGTCCGGCAGGAAGTGCATCTCGACCTTGATCAGGCCGTCACCCTGGCAGGCTTCGCAGCGGCCGCCGCGCACGTTGAAGCTGAAACGGCCCGGCGAATAGCCGCGCGCACGCGCTTCGGGCACCTGTGCGAACAGTTCGCGCAGCGGCGTGAACAGGCCGGTGTAGGTAGCCGGGTTCGAACGCGGGGTGCGGCCGATCGGCGACTGGTCGATGTCCACCACCTTGTCGAACAGGTCCAGGCCATCGATCTCCTTGTACGGAGCGATCGGGTGCGAGGCGCCGTTGATCTCGTTGGCGGCCAGCGAGAACAGGGTGTCGTTGATCAGGGTCGACTTGCCCGAGCCGGACACGCCGGTCACGCAGGTCAGCAGGCCCGACGGAATCGCCAGGTCCACGCCCTTCAGGTTGTTGCCGGTCGCCCCGCGCAGGTGCAGGGTCATCTTCGGGTTCGGCGTGTGCCGGCGCGCCGGAATCTCGATCGCGCGCTTGCCCGACAGGTACTGGCCGGTCAGCGAACGCGGTGCCTCCAGGATGTCCTGCAGGGTGCCCTGGCCGACGATCTCGCCGCCGTGCACGCCCGCGCCCGGGCCGATGTCCAGCACGTAGTCGGCCAGCCGGATCGCATCCTCGTCATGTTCGACCACGATCACCGTATTGCCCAGGTCACGCAGGCGGGTGAGGGTGCCGAGCAGGCGTTCGTTGTCGCGCTGGTGCAGGCCGATCGACGGCTCGTCGAGCACGTACATCACACCGACCAGGCCGGCGCCGATCTGGCTGGCCAGGCGGATGCGCTGTGCCTCGCCACCGGACAGGGTGTCTGCCTTGCGCTCCAGGGTCAGGTAATCCAGGCCGACATCGACCAGGAAGCCGAGGCGTTCGCCGATCTCCTTGACGATCTTCGCGGCGATCTCGCCACGCCAGCCCGGCAGGCTCAGTTCACTGAAGAACTTCAGTGCCTCGTCGATCGGCAGCACCACCAGCTCCGGCAGCGGGCGATCGGCCACGAACACGTTGCGTGCTGCCTTGTTCAGGCGCGCGCCATTGCATTCCGGGCACGGCTGTTCGCTGATGTACTTGGACAGCTCCTCGCGCACCGCAGGCGACTCGGTTTCCTTGTAGCGGCGTTCGAGGTTGGGAATGATGCCCTCGAAGCGGTGCTTGCGCTGGGTGCGGCCGCCAGCTTCGGTGAAGTAGGTGAAGGTGATCGTCTCGTCGCCGCTGCCGTACAGCACGGCCTGCTGCACCTTGGCCGGCAGCGAATTCCACGCGGCATCCACGTCGAACTTGTAGTGCTTGGCCAGCGAGGCGATCAGCTGGAAATAGTAGGCGTTGCGGCGGTCCCAGCCGCGCACCGCACCGGCGGCCAGCGACAGCTCCGGATGCACCACCACGCGCGAAGGGTCGAAGAACTCGGCGATGCCCAGGCCATCGCAGCCGGGGCAGGCGCCCATCGGTGCGTTGAACGAGAACAGGCGCGGCTCCAGTTCCGGCAGCGAGTAGTCGCACACCGGGCAGGAGTACTTGGAGGAGAACAGCGCCGGCGTGGCGTCGGCGGTGTCCAGGCTCTGCACCGAGGCCATGCCATCGCCCAGCTTCAGTGCGGTCTCGAAGCTCTCGGCCAGGCGCTGCTTGATGTCCTCGCGCGGGCGGAAGCGGTCGATCACCGCCTCGATGGTGTGCTTCTGGCGCAGCGCCAGCGGCGGCACCGCATCGATTTCATACAGCTCGCCGTCCACGCGCACACGCACGAAGCCCTGCGCACGCAGCTGGTCGAACACCTGTGCGTGTTCGCCCTTGCGGTCGCGGATAACCGGCGCCAGCAGCATGTAGCGCTGTTCCGGGTCCAGCGTCAGCACCTGGTCGACCATCTGGCTGACCGTCTGCGCTTCCAGCGGGTAGCCGTGGTCCGGGCAGCGCGGTGTGCCGACGCGGGCGTACAGCAGGCGCAGGTAGTCGTAGATCTCGGTGATGGTGCCGACCGTCGAGCGCGGGTTGTGCGAGGTCGACTTCTGTTCAATCGAGATGGCCGGGGACAGGCCTTCGATGTGGTCCAGGTCCGGCTTTTCCATCACGCTCAGGAACTGGCGCGCATAGGCCGACAGCGACTCGACGTAGCGGCGCTGGCCTTCTGCATAGATGGTGTCGAACGCCAGCGAGGACTTGCCCGAACCGGACAGGCCGGTGATCACGATCAGCTTGTCGCGGGGCAGGTCGAGGTCGAGGTTCTTCAGATTGTGCGTCCGCGCGCCGCGGATGCGGATGAAATCCATCGCCATGGGGGATCCGGTTGTGGGGGCGTTGGCTGGGTGCCGGGCCAGCAGGGAACGGCAATCGGTCAGCCTACCGAGGTGACCAGATGGGGGCAATGGGCGACAATGCCAGCCCGATGTCTCACCTGATGAGACAGGCCGACAGCTTTGTGTAGAGCCAAGCCATGCTCGGCTGCCGGGACCCCGAACCGTTCAGCCGAGCATGGCCCGGCTCTACAGGGCCCGGTCTCCAGGCCGTTCAGGGGTTGACTTGACCCGCGCCCGCTGATCTGCGTACAATTCCGCTCCTGTCCGCCCTCGATGGCGGCAGCTCAGACCACAATAACTACAGAGGAAGGCCTGGTCATGTACGCAGTACTGGTCACCGGCGGTAAGCAATACCGCGTGGCGCAGGGCGAAAAGCTCCGCATTGAAAAGCTCGAAGTCGAAGTCGGCAGCGAGATCAAGTTTGACAACATCCTGATGCTGGGTGACAGCGACGGCGTGAAGCTGGGCGATGCGCTGAAGGGCGCTGCCGTCACCGCCAAGGTCCTGTCCCAGGGTCGTGCTGACAAGGTCCGGATCATCAAGTTCCGTCGCCGCAAGCACCACATGAAGCGTCAGGGTCACCGTCAGTACTACACCGAAATCGAGATCACCGGCATCGCCGGCTAAGCATCAGGAGAAGCAGTCATGGCACATAAAAAGGGCGTAGGCTCCTCGCGCAACGGTCGCGACTCCAACCCGAAGTACCTGGGCGTCAAGATCTTCGGCGGCCAGGCCATCGAAGCCGGCAACATCATCGTGCGTCAGCGCGGCACCCAGTTCCACCCGGGTTCGGGCGTTGGCCTGGGCCGTGACCACACCCTGTTCGCCCTCGTGGACGGCAAGGTGGAGTTCTCGGTCAAGGGCGCCAAGAAGCGTCGCACCGTCAGCATCGTCTCGGCCGACGCCTGATCCAGGCATCGCCGGCACCCGTGCCTCGGCATGGGGGTGCTGCATGAAGAGCCCCGCTTCGGCGGGGCTTTTCGTTAGAGTGAAAGCAAGACCGGCCAGGCCGGGGTGCCGGCCAGCGGCTGGCATAACATTCAAGGCGACGGCTGGCAGGCCGCGCCCATCGCAGGCATCGAAACAATGAAACTGGTAGACGAAGCAGAAATCGAAGTGTTCGCCGGCAACGGCGGCAACGGCTGCATTGGCTTCCGTCGCGAGAAGTTCATTCCGCTCGGCGGCCCGGACGGCGGCGACGGCGGTGCGGGCGGCAGCGTGTATATCCGCGCCGACGAAAACCTGAACACCCTGGTCGACTTCCGCCATGACCGCATCTTCAAGGCGCAGCGTGGCGAGAACGGCATGGGCCGCCAGGCCTATGGCAAGGGCGGCGAAGACCTGACCATCACCGTGCCGGTCGGCACCGTGGTCATCAACGTCGCCACCGATGAAGTCATCGGCGACCTGACCCAGCATGGTGATCGCCTGCTGGTGGCCCAGGGTGGCCGCGGCGGCCTCGGCAACATGCACTTCAAGAGCTCGACCAACCGCTCGCCGCGCCAGGCGCTGCCGGGCGAGCCGGGCGAAGAGCGCACGCTGAAGCTGGAACTGAAGCTGCTGGCCGACGTCGGCCTGCTGGGCTTCCCCAATGCCGGCAAGAGCACCCTGATCCGTGCCGTTTCGGCGGCGACGCCGAAGGTGGCCGATTACCCGTTCACCACGCTGTACCCGAACCTGGGTGTGGTGAAGGTGGAGAACTACCGCAGCTTCGTGATTGCCGACATTCCCGGCCTGATCGAAGGCGCTGCCGACGGTGCCGGCCTGGGTGCGCAGTTCCTGCGCCACCTGCAGCGCACCCGCCTGCTGCTGCACCTGGTGGATATCTCGCCGATGGAAGGCGGTGTGGAAGGCATTTCCCCGGTCGAGCAGGTGCGCGCGATCGAGCGCGAACTGGAAAAGCACGATCCGGAGCTGCTGCAGAAGCCGCGCTGGCTGGTGCTGAACAAGGCCGACCTGATGTTTGAAGACGAAGCGAAGGCTGCGGCCGAACAGATCGTCGCCGAGCTGGGCTGGAAGGAGCCGTGGTTCCTGGTTTCCGCGCTGGGCCGCGAAGGTACCTTCCCGATCATGAGCCGGATCATGGCCTTCTTCGATCGCCAGAAGGAAGACGAGCTGGAAGCCCGCAACGCGCAGTAATGCTGTTGTGGTTCCATGCGAAAAACCCGGCTTCGGCCGGGTTTTTCATTTTCCGGTAGTGGCGGGGGGGGGGGGGGGGGGCGGGGGGGGGGGGGGGCGGGGGGGGGGCGGCCCCCCGCGCGGGCGCC
>NZ_JAWIRU010000006.1:0-36967 GCF_036320025.1 Stenotrophomonas sp. SMYL86 | reverse complement strand
GCCCGCGCGGCCCGGCGCCGGCGGCGCGCCCCGGCCGGCCCCCCCCCCCCCCCCCCCCCCCCCCCACTACCGGATCGCGAGCAACAAAAAACCCGGCCGGGGCCGGGTTCTTGTCTGCTGCCCGACCCCGAAGGGCAGGGCGGCAACGCCGGATCAGGCGGCCTTGAGGGCCTTGATGCGGTCGTTCAGGCGGCTCTTGTGGCGAGCAGCCTTGTTCTTGTGGATCAGGCCACGCGCGCTGAAGCGATCCAGGATCGGCTGGGCAACGGCGAAGGCGGCTTCGGCGCCGGCGGCATCGTTGGCGTCCAGCGCCTTGATCACTTTCTTGACAGCGGTGCGCAGCATCGAGCGCTGAGCCACGTTGCGCGCGTTGCGCACGACGGTCTGCTTGGCGCGCTTCTTGGCGGACTTGATATTGGCCACGGTGGTGGTTTCCTGAAAAAATCGGTGTTATGGGAACAGCAAGCTAGCTAGTATGATGGCCCGAGAAATGCACGTCAAGTCGATTGTCAAGAGGGACGCTGAGTGAGTTCACCGAAGATGTTGCGAGGCCTGCTGTCGTTCAGCAGCATGACCATGGTCTCGCGGGTGCTCGGACTTGTCCGTGACCAGGTGATCACCACCACGTTCGGCACCAATGCGGTTACCGATGCGTTCTGGGTTGCCTTCAGGGTACCCAATTTCCTGCGCCGGTTGTTCGCCGAAGGCTCTTTCGCCACCGCTTTCGTGCCGGTGTTCACGGAAGTGAAGGAAACCCGCAGCCATGCCGAGCTGCGTGAACTGATGGCCCGCACCGCCGGCACCCTGGGCGGCGTGCTGATGCTGGTCACCGCGCTGGCGCTGATCTTCGCGCCGCAGCTGGCGGTCGCATTCTCGAGTGGTGCTGATACCGACCCGGTCAAGCAGACCCTGCTGGTCGACCTGTTCCGCCTGACCTTCCCGTTCCTGTTGTTCGTCTCGTTGACCGCGCTGGCCGGTGGCGCGCTGAACAGCTTCCAGCGTTTCGCAATGCCGGCGCTGACCCCGGTCATCCTCAACCTGTGCATGATCGCCGGTGCGCTATGGCTGGCGCCGCGGCTGGGCGGCACCCCGGAAAAACAGATCCTGGCGCTGGGCTGGGCGGTACTCGCCGCCGGCATCCTGCAGCTGCTGTTCCAGCTGCCCTCGCTGAAGGGCATCAACCTGCTGACCCTGCCGCGCTGGGGCTGGCGCCATCCGGGCGTGCGCAAGGTGCTGACGCTGATGGTGCCGACCCTGTTCGGTTCGTCGGTGGCGCAGATCAACCTGCTGCTGGATACCCTCATCGCGGCCAAGCTGACCGACGGCTCGCAGTCGTGGCTGTCGCTGGCCGATCGCTTCCTGGAGCTGCCGCTGGGTGTGTTCGGCGTGGCGCTGGGCACGGTGATCCTGCCGGCGCTGGCCCGCCATCACGTCAGCACCGACCGCGAGGGTTTCTCGCGCTCGCTGGACTGGGGCCTGCGGATGACCCTGCTGATCTCGGTGCCGGCCATGCTGGGCCTGCTGCTGCTGGCCGAGCCGCTGATCGCCACTTTGTTCCAGTACCGCCAGTTCACCGCCTTCGATACCCGCATGACCGCGCTGTCGGTGTACGGCCTGAGTTTCGGCCTGCCGGCGTTCGCCCTGCTGAAGGTGGTGCTGCCGGCGTTCTATGCCCGCCAGGACACCAAGACCCCGGTCCGTGCCGGTGTGGCCGCGCTGGTGGCCAACATGGTGTTCAACTTCGCCCTGCTGGCCGTGCTCTACCAGGTCATGGTGCCGGACGAGCTGAAGGCGCAGGGCGTGATGGCGGCCATCGGCAAGCAGCCGGGCCTGCACCTGGCGCTGGGCATCGCCAGCGCACTGTCCAGTTACCTGAACCTGGGCCTGCTCTGGTACTGGCTGGGCAAGACCGATGTCTACCAGCGCCGGCCGGGCTGGGGCAGCTACCTGGTGCGGCTGCTGCTGGCCTGTGCGGCCATGGTCGGCGTGCTGTTGGCCCTGCTGCATTGGGTTCCCGACTTCACCGTCATGGACAAATGGCACCGTATCGGTGGCCTGATGCTGCTGGTCGGCGGCGGTGGCGCGACCTATGCGGTGGCCATGCTGGCGATGGGCTTCCGCCCGCGCGACCTGCGTGGGCATTGATCGCGGCCCGTGGCGGCTATACTTCAGGGTTACACCATTGAAGCGGCGGCCCCGGTCGGGCCGGAACGAGAGTTGATGAGCAGGCTGTTCAGAAGCGTCGAGGGCGGGGAGCTGTTCCCCAACGGAAGCGTGGTCTGTATCGGCGCATTCGACGGCCTCCATCTGGGCCATCGTGCGCTGGTGCGCCATGCGGTTGCCCGCGCGCGCGCCTTGGGCGTGGCCGCCGTGGCCGTGGCATTCGAGCCGCTGCCGCGTGAATTCTTCGCTCAGGGCACGCCGCCGCCGCGGCTGACCCTGGCGCGCAGCAAGGTCGAGATCCTTCGCGAGCTCGGGGTCGA
This sequence comes from Stenotrophomonas sp. SMYL86, assembly GCF_036320025.1. Taxonomy (NCBI): domain Bacteria; kingdom Pseudomonadati; phylum Pseudomonadota; class Gammaproteobacteria; order Lysobacterales; family Lysobacteraceae; genus Stenotrophomonas; species Stenotrophomonas sp. SMYL86. The sequence goes on along the minus strand of NZ_JAWIRU010000006.1, from coordinate 34,484 downwards.
TGCGGTCGGCCTGCTGCGTTTCGACGCGGCGATGGCGGCGATGCCGGCCGAGACCTTCGTACGCCAGTTGCTGGTCAATCGCCTGAGTGCGCGTGAGGTCTGGATCGGGCCGGAGTTCTGCTTCGGCAACCGCCGCCGCGGCGACCTGGCCCTGCTGCAGCAGCTCGGCGCCGAGCTCGGCTTCAGCGCCGGCGAGATCGAAGCGGTCGATCTGCACGGCGAGCGCATCTCCAGCACCCGCATCCGCCAGCTGCTGCAGGACGGCGATTTCGCCCGTGCCGGCGATCTGCTCGGCCGTCCCTACGCGATCAGCGGGCGGGTGGTGCGCGGCCGCCAGCTCGGTCGTACGCTGGGCTTCCCCACTGCCAACCTGCGCTTCCCGAAGACCCCGGCACTGTCGGGCATCTACGCAACCTGGGTGCACGGCGTGTTCGACCAGCCCTGGCCTTCGGTGTCCAGCTTCGGTACGCGGCCGACCGTGGACGGCGTGGAGCCGTTGCTGGAAGCCCATCTGTTCGATTTCCAGGGCGACCTGTACGGGCGCCACATCGACGTGGAGTTCGTCGCCAAGCTGCGCGACGAAGAGAAATTCAATGATCTGGCGGCACTGACCGACCAGATGCACCGCGATGCCGAACAGGCGCGCGCCATCCTTTCCGAACATAGATTGCGAGCCACTGCGTGAGCCAGGACTACAAGACCACCCTGAACCTGCCAGCCACCGAATTCCCGATGCGCGGCGACCTGCCCAAGCGCGAGCCGGGCATTCTGGCGCGGTGGGAAGAGCAGGGGCTCTACCAGCAGCTGCGCGACAACGCCGCCGGCCGCCCGCTGTTCGTGCTGCATGATGGCCCGCCGTACGCCAACGGCCGCATCCACCTGGGCCACGCGGTCAACAAGATCCTGAAGGACATCATCGTCAAGTCGCGCTACCTGGCCGGCTTCGATGCGCCCTACGTGCCGGGCTGGGACTGCCATGGCCTGCCGATCGAAATCGCGGTCGAGAAGAAGTGGGGCAAGGTCGGCACCAAGCTCGACGCCGTCGAATTCCGCCAGAAGTGCCGCGAGTTCGCCGAAGAGCAGATCAACATCCAGCGCGTGGACTTCAAGCGCCTGGGCGTGACCGGCGACTGGGACAACCCGTACAAGACCCTGAGCTTCGACTTCGAAGCCAACGAGATCCGTGCGCTGGCCAAGGTCGTGGCCAATGGCCACCTGGTGCGTGGCGCCAAGCCGGTGTACTGGTGCTTCGACTGTGGCTCGGCGCTGGCCGAAGCCGAGATCGAGTACCAGGAAAAGGAATCGCCGGCGATCGACGTCGCCTACGCCGCGCGCGATGCGCAGGCCATCGGCCAGGCGTTCGGCGTGAGCGTGCCGGCCGATGTGGAAGTGGCCGTGCCGATCTGGACCACCACCCCGTGGACGCTGCCGGCTTCGCTGGCGGTGTCGCTGGGCGCGGAGATCAACTACGTGCTGGCCGAAGGCCCGGCGCACAACGGCAAGCGCCGTTGGCTGGTGCTGGCCGCGGCCCTGGCCGAGCGCGCACTGCAGCGCTACGGCGTGGACGAAGTGGTGCTGCACGGTGAAACCACCGGTGCCGCGCTGGAGCGCCAGCTGCTGGCGCACCCGTTCTACCCGGAGCGCGAGATCCTGGTGCTCAACGGCGACCACGTCTCCGACGAGGACGGTACCGGTGCGGTGCACACCGCCCCCGGCCACGGCCAGGAAGACTTCGTGGTCAGCCAGAAGTACGGCCTGCTGGACAAGTACAACGCCGGCCAGGTGACCCCGATCGACGGCCGTGGCGTGTACCTGGAATCGACCCCGCCGGCCGGTGACGTGGTGCTGGCCGGCCAGCACCTGTGGAAGGCGCAGGAGGCCATCGTCGGCGTGCTGCGCGACAACGGTTCGCTGCTGGCCTTCCACCCGATCCGCCACAGCTACCCGCACTGCTGGCGCCACAAGACGCCGGTGGTGTTCCGCGCCACCCCGCAGTGGTTCATCTCGATGGACAAGGCCAACCTGCGCAACGATGCGCTGGCCGCCATCGACACCGTCGGCTGGTTCCCGACCTGGGGCAAGGCGCGCATCCAGAGCATGGTCGACGGTCGTCCGGACTGGACCATCTCGCGCCAGCGCACCTGGGGCGTGCCGATCGCACTGTTCACCCATCGCCAGACCGGCGAGATCCACCCGCGTTCGGTGGAGCTGATGCAGCAGGTCGCCGACCGCGTCGAAGCCGAGGGCATCGACGTGTGGTACTCGCTGGATGCCGCCGAACTGCTGGGCACTGAAGCGACCGACTACGAGAAGGTCACCGACATCCTCGATGTCTGGTTCGATTCGGGCGTGACCCATGAAGGCGTGCTTGCGGCGCGTGGCTTCGGCAAGCCGGCCGACCTGTACCTGGAAGGTTCCGACCAGCACCGCGGCTGGTTCCAGTCCTCGCTGCTGACCGGCGTGGCGATCGACAAGCGCGCGCCGTACAAGCAGTGCCTGACCCACGGCTTCACCGTGGACGAGCACGGCCGCAAGATGTCCAAGTCGCTGGGCAACGGCATCGAGCCGCAGGACATCATGAACAAGCTGGGCGCGGACATCCTGCGCCTGTGGATCGCCTCGGCCGACTACAGCAACGAGATGTCGCTGTCGCAGGAGATCCTCAAGCGCAACGCCGACGCCTATCGTCGCCTGCGCAACACCGCACGCTTCCTGCTCGGCAACCTGGACGGTTTCGATCCGGCCCAGCACCTGCAGCCGCTCGAGCAGATGGTCGCGCTGGACCGCTGGATCGTGCATCGCGCGTGGGAGCTGCAGGAGAAGATCAAGGCGGCCTACGACGGCTACAACATGGCCGAGATCGTGCAGCTGCTGCTGAATTTCTGCAGCGTGGACCTGGGCTCGCTGTACCTGGACGTGACCAAGGACCGCCTGTACACGATGCCGACCGATTCGCACGGTCGCCGTTCGGCGCAGAGCGCGATGTACCACATCGCCGAAGCGTTCACCCGCTGGGTGGCGCCGATCCTGACCTTCACCGCTGACGAGCTGTGGGGCTATCTGCCGGGCGAGCATGCCGGCCATGTGCTGTTCACCACCTGGTACGACGGCCTGGCGCCGCTGCCGGCTGATGCCCAGCTCAACGCCGCCGACTTCGACCAGCTGCTGGCCGTGCGCGAGCAGGTGGCCAAGGTGCTCGAGCCGATGCGTGCCAACGGCGCGATCGGTGCCGCGCTGGAAGCGGAAATCACCATCGCCGCCAGCGAAGAGCAGGCCGCGAAGTGGCAGCCGCTGGCCGATGAACTGCGTTTCCTGTTCATCAGTGGCGACGTGCAGGTGCGCCCGGCGACCACCGACGAGGTGTTCGTCAGCGCCCAGCCGACCACCAAGGCCAAGTGCGTGCGCTGCTGGCACCACCGCGCCGACGTCGGCAGCAACGCCGACCACCCGGAACTGTGCGGCCGCTGCGTGAGCAACATCACCGGCGCCGGTGAAGTGCGGAGCTGGTTCTGATGGCCGCGCCCCGTCCGCATCCGAACGCCCTGGTCTGGCTGCTGCTGTCGGCCGCCATCATCGGCCTGGACCAGTGGTCCAAGGCCTGGGTGCTGTCGAGCCTGCCGGAGTTCCAGCCGGTGGTGGTCATCGACGGCTTCTGGAACTGGTACCGCACCTACAACACTGGTGCCGCGTTCAGTTTCCTGAGCGACGCCGGTGGCTGGCAGAAACACTTCTTCACCGTGTTGGCGATCGTCATCAGCGGCCTGATGGCCTGGTGGCTGCGTAGCACTGCCCGCGGCAACTGGAAGGCCGCGGTGCCGTACGCGCTGATCATCGGCGGCGCGATCGGCAACGTGATCGACCGCCAGGTGCATGGCCATGTGGTCGACTTCATCCAGTGGTACGTGGGCAGCTACACCTGGCCCTCGTTCAACATCGCCGATTCGGCCATCGTGGTGGGTGCCATCGGCATCGCCCTGTTTGGCCTGTTCGACGGCAAGTCCGCCAAAAAGGCGGATAATGCCAACCCGAAACCGTAAGCCGGCCGCTGCCGGGAGACTGAACTGATGGATGTGCTGCTCGCCAACCCGCGTGGATTCTGTGCCGGCGTCGATCGTGCGATCGAGATCGTCAAGCGCGCGATCGAAACGCTGGGCGCGCCCATCTATGTCCGCCATGAAGTGGTGCACAACCGCTTCGTGGTCGACGACCTGAAGCAGCGCGGTGCGATCTTCGTCGAGGAACTCGATGAAGTGCCGGACAACAACACGGTCATTTTCAGCGCGCATGGCGTGTCCCAGGCCGTGCGCCAGGAGGCCGAGCGTCGTGGCCTGAAGGTGTTCGACGCCACCTGTCCGCTGGTGACCAAGGTCCACTTCGAAGTGGCCCGCCACTGCCGTGCCGGCCGTGACGTGGTGCTGATCGGCCACGCCGGTCACCCGGAAGTGGAGGGCACCATGGGCCAGTGGAACCGCGAAGCCGGCACCGGCCAGATCTATCTGGTCGAGGATGTCGAGCAGGTTGCCACGCTGCACATCAACCAGCCGGAAAACTTCGCCTATACCACCCAGACCACGCTGTCGGTGGACGATACGCGCGGCATCATCGATGCATTGCGTGAGCGCTTCCCGGCGATGCAGGGCCCGAAGAACGACGACATCTGCTACGCCACGCAGAACCGCCAGGACGCCGTGCGCGATCTGGCCAAACGCTGCGACCTGGTGCTGGTGGTCGGCTCGCCGAACAGTTCCAACTCCAACCGCTTGAGCGAGCTGGCCCGTCGTGAGGGCGTGGAGTCGTACCTGATCGACGGCGCGCACGAGATCGACCCGCAGTGGGTGGTTGGCAAGCAGCACATCGGCGTGACTGCAGGTGCCTCGGCGCCGCAGGTGCTGGTTGATGGCGTGCTGGCGCGCCTGGCCGAGCTGGGCGCCAGCGGCGTGGGCGAGCTGGACGGCGAACCGGAATCGATGGTGTTCGCGCTGCCGAAGGAACTGCGCCTGCGCCTGGTCGACTGACCGGGCCTGACTCTGGTGGGTGCGAACCTTGGTTCGCACTGTCGGATGGCGTTTTGCCACATCAGGCCGGAGCGCCACCGACCATGACCTTCGGCCATGGGGCCGGGCACTGCACAGGCCTAGCATCGGAAGATTCTCCGTTGTTGGAACCTGCCCGATGAAGACCCGAGCCCTGGCCATGTCATTGCTGTTCGCGCTGGCGGCCACGCCCGCGCTGGCGCAGACCTCGCCGCCGGGCGATGCCGCGGCACCCGGTCTGCTGCGCATCGATGTGGACGCGCGCGATCTGGCCCGGCGCATCTTCAAGGTGACCGCCACGGTGCCGGCCAAGCCCGGCCCAATGACCCTGCTGTACCCGCAGTGGATTCCCGGCAACCATTCGCCCACCGGTCCGATCGACAAGCTGGCCGGCCTGCGCGTGACCGCCAACGGCAAGCCGCTGGCCTGGCAGCGCGACCAGTTCAACGTCTATGCGTTCAAGGTGAACGTGCCCGAGGGCGTGAGCGAGATCGTCGCCCACTTCGATTTCCTGTCCTCGCAGGGCGGCAGCCAGGGCCGGGTGGTGATGACCCCGGAAATGCTCAACCTGCAGTGGAACGCCAATTCGCTGTATCCGGCCGGCGTCGATGCGCGCAACCTGCAGGCGCAGGCCAGCGTGACCCTGCCCAAGGGCTGGTCGTTCGCCACTGCCCTGGAAACCGCGCGACGCGACGGTGACACCGTGGTGTTCAAGCCGATCTCGTATGACCATCTGGTCGATTCGCCGTTGTTCGCCGGCGAGCACTACCAGCGCATCGATCTCGACCCGGGTGCGAAGGTGCCGGTGCACCTCAATGTGTTCGCCGACGACGCAAAGTCGCTGAAGCCGACCGACGCGCAGATCACCGTGCATCGTGCGCTGGTGCAGCAGGCCGACAAGCTCTACGGTGCGCGCCACTACAACCACTATGAATTCCTGCTGGCGTTGACCGACCGCCTCGGCGGCATTGGTCTGGAGCACCACCGCTCCAGCGAGAACAGTGCCGATCCAGGCTACTTCACAGAGTGGGACAGCAACGCGTGGATGCGCGACCTGCTGCCACATGAGTACACCCATTCGTGGAACGGGAAGTACCGTCGCGGCGCCGATCTGGCCACCGCCAACTTCAACGTGCCGATGGGCGACAGCCTGCTGTGGGTGTACGAGGGCCAGACCCAGTTCTGGGGCCAGGTGCTGGCCGCGCGCTCAGGCCTGTGGTCGACGGCGCAGGCGCGCGACATGCTGGCCAACGTGGCCGCGACCTATGACCGTGGTCGCCCGGGCCTGGCCTGGCGGCCGCTGCAGGACACCACCAACGACCCGACCATCGCCCAGCGCCGCACGTTGCCCTACCGCAACTACCAGATGAGCGAGGACTACTACTCCGGCGGCCAGATGCTGTGGCTGGAAGTGGAGGGCAAGCTGCGCGAACTGAGCGGCAATCGCCGCAGCCTGGACGACTTCGCACGTGCGTTCTTCGGCGTCGGCAATGGCAATTGGGACGTCAATCCGTACACCTTCGATGATGTGGTCGCGACCTTGAACGGTATCGCGCCGTACGACTGGGCGACGTTCCTGCGCGGGCGCCTGGATGGCCATGGTTCGTTGACCGGTGGCCTGGAACTGGCGGGCTGGAAGCTGGTTTACCGCGATACCCCGAACGACGCCTACAAGGCGCAGGAAAAGCGCGCCAAGGCCGCGTTGCTGGCGTACTCACTGGGTGCGACCGTGCTCGACAACGGCACGGTCGGTGACGTGATCTGGGACAGTCCGGCGTTCAACGCCGGTCTTGCACCGGGCATGAAGGTGATCGCGGTTGGCGGCCGTGAATACAGCAGCCAGCGCTTGAAGGATGCAGTCGCCGCCGCAGCAAAGGACAAGGCGCCGATCGTGTTGCTGGTGAAGCAGTTCGATCGCATCGAAACGATGAGCATCGCCTACCACGGTGGCCTGCAGTACCCGGTGCTGGAGCGCATCGCCGGCAAGCCTGACCGCCTGGCGGATCTGTGGAAGGCGCGATGAAGCCGCGCGCCCGCGATGGCGTGATCCTGTTGATGGCGATCCTCGCCATCGTGGGCGCGTTCCTGCACGGCGATGGGCGTTGGCTGCACTGGCTGGCCAAGCCGGCCACCACGCTGCTGATCGCTGCCATCGTCTGGCGCGTGCATGATCCGGTGCAGCCGTTCTACCGCCGCGCGGTGCTGGCCGGCATGCTGCTCTCGTGCGTGGGTGACATCGCGCTGATGTTGCCAATGGATGCGTTCGTACCGGGGCTGGTCGCATTCCTGCTGGCGCATGTCTGCTACATCATCGCCTTCCGCGGAGGCCTGCGTGCCGGGCGTGGGCTGGTCGGCGCCAGCGTCCTGCTCGGTACGTTTGCCGTGCTCAACGTGCTGGGCCTGTGGCCACACCTGCCCGCACCGATGCGTATTCCGGTGCTGGCGTACGTGGTGGTGCTGGCATCGATGGCGGTGCTGGCGCTGGCACGGCAGTGGCGCCGCCCGCAGCCTGACGCCATGGAGGCCGCCAGTGCCCGTTGGGCCGCCGCCGGTGCGTTGCTGTTCGTCGCCAGCGATTCACTGCTGGCCTGGGACCGCTTCGCCGGCGGCCTGCCGCTGGCCAGCCTGCTGGTGCTGTCCACGTACTACGCCGCGCAGTACGCCATCGCGCGCTCGGTGAAATAGAAAAAGGGGACGGAGGGGATTAAGTCGTATGTGCCTTGGTGCGGTTTGCGACTTAATCCCCTCCGTCCCCTTTTTTGTGTGGCCTACCGGCGGCTCACGCCGCGCAGGGCGCCCTGCGCATCGAACTGCAGGCGCACGGATTCGCGGTCACCGGCGACTTCGTCCGGCAGCCATACCAGCTTGCCGGCTTTGCGCACGATCACGTAGACGTGGCCGACTTCAGATGCGGGGTTCTGCAGCGCATTGCGCTGTTCCTGCAGCGCCTGCGCCACGCGCGGAACAGCCTCGAAATCGATGCTGGCCAGGGATGTGCTGCTGCGCTGCAGGCTGATGGTCGGCGCGAACTGCTGCGGGTTCACCGGATTGCCCTTGCGCCATTGGCCACGTTCAAAGTGATAGCTGTCGACGTGGCCCGGCTGTTGCGGATCGACCAGATCGAGGTTGATGCGGCCATCGTCGTAGAAGTGGATGCTGTGGAAGACCATCAGCCGCTGGCCGGCCAGCGCTGGCATCTGCTCCAGTGCCTGACGGGCAGCCAGCTGGTAGTCCGCATCGAACAGGCGGTTGTTGCGCTCGGGCGCTCCAGCGGTGCTCGCGGCGGGGAAGGGCGCCGGGGACGGCACAAGCGATGCGGATTGCTCGCGCGGCGACTGTGACGAGACGGAGGCAGGCAACCGGTCCGGCTGTACCGAATGCGCCAGCGTTTCGCTGATGGTCTGCAGGGCGCCTCCGGCAACGGCCACGCCCGCCAGAACCAGCAGCAGTACCAGGAATACTGTGCGGGTTGAGGGCGGCTGTTTCATACTCCCTCCAGGCGCACGTTGCTGCGGTCATCCGGGTCGTACAGCAGCGTCACATGCTCGCGCGGGATGTTGGCCAGTTCAATCAGCGGGATGAAGCGGCGCACGCGAGCCTGCTGCACGTTGCCTTCGCGGTCGATGTATTCCAGCTGGAACTCCACCTGCGGCTGTTCGTTGAGGTAGGTGCCGGTCTGACGCACCTTCAACACCCTGGCCTCCACGCCGATGCCGCGATACTTCAGCGCATCGCCGCGGGCATCGGCGTGCAGCAGGCGGCCGAGCAGGCGCAGGCCCAGCGCATAGCCACACAGCACCAGCGGGCACACCAGCAGCGGGTGACCGAACGACAGGAAGGTCCAGCCCAGCCCCTCGCTCTGCAGCTGGTAGGCCCACACATAGGCAGCGGCAACGATGGCGATGCCGAGTGCTGCACCGATGCCGCGCCGCCACAGGCTGGCGACATTCAGTTCGGGCTGGGCACCGTCCAGCACGATGTTGGGGAATGCTCCGGGTGTCCGGCCCAGGCGTGCATCAATGTGCCTGCCGGCCTCGAAGCGATGCAGCTGGGGTTTGCTGTCGACCACCAGCATCTGTTCGCGGACCGGCGTACCGGACAGGTTCTTGAAGGACAACTGCAGTTTCCATTGCGCGAACCCACGTACCTGCACGCCGGTCTGTTCGGCCTGCTCGATCAGCGCACTGCGCGGTTCACCGTCGGCCAGGATCGACTGCACCCGGTGCAGTGCGCGTGGCGGCCCCAGCAACAGGTAGTGCAGGAAGGCGAACAGCAGCATCAGCCACAGGACCATCGACAGTGCGAGCAGCAACAGTGCCAGCCACGGTGCGCTGCGGTCGACCAGCGCTACCGGCCACGAAGTGCCGAAATAGAGAATGCAGGGAAAAGGCAACGCGAAGAACAGCAGGAACGCGCCCCAGAACCAGAGATAGGCTTTCATGGGGGAAGGGGACCGCGGTGGAACAGGGCGCGTAGATTACTACGCTTCAGCGGAACTGCAGGGTAAGCAGGTAGTAGCGGCCGAGCGGATCGTCCAGCCCGGGCATCTGCCCGCCATTGCCGACCAGATAGTTCACCGGTTGCGTGTCCAGCACGTTGTGCACGTCCAGCGCTGCAACGATGCGCGGCCCCAGCCGGCGTGCGAGGTGCAGGTTCCAGCGCAGCTGCCGTGGGTTCATGCAGTGGTTCCGGTCGACCTGCTTCTGCGGGCACTCCGCCCCCGGCAGCCAGGCACGCGTGCGCCCGATCTGGTTGCCGCGCAGCGCGATGTCCCAGTTGCTGTTCTGCCATTGCACGTTCAACACCGCAGCCAGCTCGGGTGTCACATGGCCACGCAGGTCCACGGCGGCCTCATGGTCACGGCGGCGAAGCAGTTCCTGCTGCTTCAGCGCATCGAGCGAAAACAACCATTGGCCGTTGCTGCCGCTGTCGATGCGGTACTCGCCACGCAGCACCCAGTTGCGGGAGGTGGTGCGGCCGATGTTGTCGAACGACAGGCGCAGGCTGCCCAGGTGGCCGTCTTCATCCAGTTCCCACGTGCTGCGGTTCCACACCGCATCGCTCGGCTGCAGGGCGAGGATCTCGTTGCGCAGTTCCACGATGTTGTGGGTCAGCGACAGCGAGAACGTGTCGTCGGGCGTCCACGTGGCTGCCAGCGAATGGCTGCGTGATCGTTCGGCCTTCAGTGCATCGTTCTCAACCACGTTGGCCGTGACGCTGCAGCCGCCACCACGCGTGGCGATCGCACATTCCGGAAGGGCACTGGACACCGGAAGCGTGATCGAGCCGAAGTAGCCGGGAGGCCGCCGTTGCTCGAACAGGCTCGGTGCACGATAGCCGCGCCCGCTGGCCAGCAGGAACGACCAGTGCGGCGTCGGGCTCCAGCGCAGCCCGGCACGCGGCGAGAACGCCATGAAGCCGCCGTCGCGGTCCCAGCGTGCAGCCAGGTCCGCGCGCAGCGTGGGGGCCAGCGGCAGGCCCAGCTCGGCGTAGACGCCACTGCTTTGTCGCGACAGACGGCGTCGCTGCTGCGGCAGGCCCAGCGCAAGGTCGCCCTGGCTCAGCAGCGCGTCCGGGCGCGAGGTCCAGCGTTCATGGCGCAGGTCGATGCCGGTGGCCAGCTGCGCATTGCCGCCGGGCATTGCCATCAGCTCACGCTGCACGCCCCACCAGCCCTGCCATTGTGCGGTGCTGCCGCGGTTGCGGATGGACGGAAACAGCGTGTCCGCCTCGGCCGCCGGCGGCGCGTCGAAACCGGGAGTGAACCTGCGCGCCTGCGTTGCTTCAAGCAGGCGTGTCGTGCGCACGGTGCCTGCAGTGGACAGGGTGACGTCGCTGCGCTGCGCGCTGATGCCCGCCTCCCAGCTGCGCCGGCCCTGGTCGCGGCCGATGCCGAAGGTAAGGTCGGCATCGGTGGCGCGGACGCTGGGGCGCACGTTGCCGGCCTCACGCAGCACACTGTTGAAGGTGATTCCGCGCGAGACCACCGCAACGGCGGTCGGGCCCAGATCGAAGCGCTGGCGGTTGTGACTGGCCCGCGCCTCGACATAGGCATAGCGTCCCTCACCACGTTCATGCCGGTAGTGCAGGAAGGCCGACGCGGTATCCGAGGCGGGCTGCAGCGACCGCGGCCGCGCGCTGTCAAACCAGCAGCCATCCTCGCGCCGCTTCAGGGGCGGCTCGCAGCGCCGGGCGGGCACGTACCAGTTGCCGAAGATCGCGCCGATCGGATACAGCGAGGTTTCCGCGTGCCAGTCACGCTGGTCACCGGCGACATGTTCGACACGGTGCAGATCGAGTCCGGCAAACCAGCGGTCCCCGTTGCCACGCGCGCCGCCCGTGGCGGCCTGCAGGCGGTACTGGCCCGCATCGCCGCGGCTGCTGAGCCCGGTCTGCAGCATGGCTTCGGGCCCATCGGCCTGGTCGCGCAGGATGATGTTGACCACGCCGGACATGGCGTCGGCCCCATAGATGGCCGAGGCACCACCGCGTACCAGTTCGATGCGGTCGACGAAGCTCAGCGGAATGCCGCCGAGGTCGGTGAGCCCACCCTGTTCCAGCGACACCATCGGATAGCGCGGCAGGCGCCGGCCGTTGACCAGGAACAGCGTCGCCCGCGGGCCCATGCCGTCGAGACTGGTGGTGGCCGCTGCGCCCACCGGCAGGTACTGCGAATCGCCGCCGCGCGAGGTGCTCATGGCCGGATGGCCGTTCATGCCGGGCAGGTGCCGCAGCAGGTCGAACAGATTGCCGTAGCCGCTGCGCAGGATATCGTCGCGATCGATGGTGGTGACCGGCAGTGTGGTCTGCACCGAAGAGCGCGGCAGCCGGCTGCCGGTGACATGGATGGGCGCCAGTTCCACCTGGTGTGGCGTGTCGGCGGACTTGGGAGCCGGGCGCGGCAGGCGCGGGGCTGCGACCGCTTTCGGCGGCGTGGCAGGGGGCTCGGGATGGACGCGCCGCACGACAAAGGCGCCGGATGACGTGCGCAGGATGTTCACCGGCAGGCCGGCGACCAGCTGCTTCAGGGAGGCCCCGGTATCGCGTTGGCCACGGCTGCCGCCGGTGCGCAGATCATCCAGTTCACGTGCGTCGAACAGCAGGGCGGTGCCACTCTGCCGGGCCCATTGCTGCAGTGCCGGCACCAGTGGGCCGGCGCCCACGTCGATCTCCAGCGTGCCGGCGGGCTCGCCGGCATCGGCCATCGGTAGTGCGGCAACACCCAGTGCAAGGCATAGCAGGGCGCGGAGCAGCCCCCACTGCAGCGCACCCGGACCTGCCTTCACTGCCGGTCTCCTCAGTAGGTGCGGCGCAGTTCCAGCGCGCCATCCGGACGCGTCTGGCCAGCCACGGACCAACCCAGTTCCAGCGCCGACAGCAGCTCCTGTGCATCACCGGCGCGGAAGGTGCCGCTTACAGCCAGGTCGGTGATCTCCGGATCGACGATCACCAGTGGCGTGCGGCCATAACGGTTCATGCGCTCGACCACGATCGACAGTGGCGTGGCATCGAACACCAGTTGCCCACGCAGCCAGCCTTCAGCGGCTGCGTTGGACGAGAGGGCAGGGCCCGGCTGGATACGGCCGGAGGGCAATACCTGCAGCTGTTGGCCGGGTGCCAGCGTGTGCTGCGCTGCGCCGTTGCTGACTTCCACGGCACCTTCCAGCAGTGCGACCTCGACCAGGCCGTCGCGCAGGCGTTCCACCTGGAAGGTCGTGCCGATGTCGCGGATCGTACTGCCGCCGGCGTGCAGCTGCAGCGCCTTGTTCGACGGAGCGACCTGCAGTTGCAGCCGACCCCGCTCCAGCACCAGATCACGATGACGCCAGCCGAAGCGGGCGCGGAGGGTGGTGCCGGCATCCAGCATGGCGACGCTGCCATCGGCCAGCGTCTGCTGCTGTGCCTGGTGCGAATCATTGGCGTAGACCTGTGGCGTCGGGTTGCCGTCGATGGCAACCATCCAGCCGATGCCGATCGCCATGCAGATACCGGCGGCAGCGGCCACGCCCGGCAACCAGCGCCGGCGCGGCGGACGCGCCGCCCGTGCCGCGGCGGTGCGCAGCCAGGGGTCAGCCGCAAGCTCCGCACCCTGCTGGAACAGGGTTTCGGCCTGCACCCAGGCTTTGACGTGGGCCGGATCTTCGGCCAGCCAGTCCTCGAACGTTTCGCGTTCGGCCGATGTGCAGTCCGGGGCTTCCAGGCGGGCTACCCAGGCGCTGGCGCGTTCAAACAGCTGTGCATCATCCCTGTGCGGGGTGCCACTCATTGGCCATCCCTGTCGTTGTGCAGTGGATCCGATCCCAACTCCTGACGCAGGCCCTGCAGGGCCCGGGCGATATGTTTTTCCACGGTCTTGGCAGTAATTCCACAATGCCGCGCGATCTGGGTGTAGCTCATGCCGGTGATGCGGTTGAGCAGATAGACCTCGCGTGCGCGTTCGGGCAGCTTGAACAGGGCCTGCCGCAGCAGGGACAGCATCTGCCCTGACTCGGCCTGGCGCAATGGATCGGGCGAGGAACTGGACGGTTCGTTGCTGCCATCGTGTTCGGCCAGCGGCAGATGCGGCCGCGACTGCGGCGAGCGTCCGCGGTCTGCCAGGCGGTTGCGGGCGATACGATACAGCAGCAGGCGCAGTTCGTCCGGGCCTTGTGCGCGATAGCGGATCAGCCGCTCCATGCAGTCCTGCGCGATATCCTCCGCATCCTCAGGCCCGACCCCCCGCGTGCGCAGGAACGCGCACAGCGGTGCGCGCTCTTCGCGTACGAACGCGATGAAGGCATCCGCAGGTGCGGGCGGCTCCGGCGCGCGATGGATCAGGGGAGACGGGGTGGACAGGGCTGGCCTCGACTGTCGGTGGCGAATGCGTCATCGAGTTTTACGCGACGATGACCGGATGGGGAAGAGTGTGCATCGATCGGATTCTCATTGTGAATGTATTCATTTTTCAGGATCCGTTCCACTGGGGGAGATCGCCCCGCTGCGGCGTTGATCGTTCTACCCGCGTGTTGCGGGTGGAGAGAGAGAACGCATGAAGTATTCGAAGTTGAGCCTGGCCCTGGCCGGGCTGATGGGCGTTGGCGCCATCGCGGCAGCTGATGACGTCATGGCAATGAGTTATCACGTGCAGGACGATCGCGTCTTCCTCAGCGGCGGCGTCACCGTCGCCGATGTGGTGGCGCTGCCCGCACTGCTGGCCAAGGCGCAGGCTGAAGGCCGTCCGATCCGCGAAGTCGTGCTGCGAACGTCCAACGGTGGCGCGCTGATCGCCGGCGAGTGGCTGCAGGCGGTGATCCGTACCCAGGGCCTGGACACCATCGTGTCCGGCCACTGCATTTCGTCCTGCTCGATCATGCAGTCCGGTGGCGTCAACCGTTACCTCGGCGGCGATCTGCCGCTGGTCGACTCGGTGCAGATCCATGCCGCCAGCAGTGGTGGCAGGATCACCTATGCGCCGTCGCCGCGCATGACCCAGATCTACACAGGCAACTACGGCGGTGGCATGGATGCGGGCCTGTTGCACAAGGCCATGTATGAAGTGGTGCAGCCCAATGGCCTGCTGGTATTCCGCGACCCGGCGCGTACCACGGGTACGTCGGTTACCTTCGATCCGGATGGCAGTGGGAGCAAGCTGGAGTCATTCCCGGGCCAGGACATCCGCAGCAACAGCATCATCAACACGGCGGGCTATCGCGATCCGGGTGACACCCTTCGTGTCACCAGCAACGTCAGCGGCGACATCAACCCGGGCTACCTGCGCACCGCGCGCCAGCTGCAGGCCTTCGTCGACGACGATTTCGCGCGCTGGAGTACCGACTGGGCCAGCACCTACATCAACTATGCGGTGAGCCTGTACAACTTCTCCACGCGGGGGGCGAACGGTATCGGCGCGCAGTCGTTGCAGCAGCTGCTCGCCGACCCCGACCTCCAGGATGAACTGCGCGGCCAGCTGCGGCTGGCCGATCTGGATGCCTCGACCCTGGCCAACTCCGCCGGCGTGATCCGTGTCAGCAATGGCGCCACCTGGCGCACCGCTGAAACCACCGGCGCCGATTTCATTCTGGTGGACAACGGCACCATCGCACTGGAGGGTGGTGCGCTGCGCACCCCCGAGCTGCGGGTGATGCCGGGCAGCATCGTGGTCGGCCACGGTGATATCGCATCGGTCGGCACCGACAGCGATGCGCTGCTGGATGGCACCGGCCCGTCCTACCGCGAAGATGGCTTCAACCGCCTGCGCGTGTTCGGCACGCTGATGCCGCGCGGTGGGGATCTGGTGACCCACGGCTACGTCAACATCATGCCCGGCGGCCAGGTGCTGTTTGATGTTACCGAAGCCGGTGGTACCGGCAGTGGCCGCCTGCGCGTCGGCAGCTTCTACGACGGCGGCACCGAGGAGGGCGCGCTGGTGATCGCGCAGGGCGCACACCTTGCGTTGAATGTGGCCCAGGGCTTCTATGCCGGTGCCTACCGCCGCGATCTGGTGGAAGGGCCGATCTACCAGGGGGGCTTCCAGGATGTCGTGCGGCTGGGGGACGCCGGATACAGTGCCAGCATCACTGCTGGTGAAGTGTTCCGTCCGCGCCACAATTCACTGCTCAGCTTCAACGTGAAGCAGACGGCCGATGGCCTGTGGCTGACCGCCAACCCGGGCTTTGACCAGCTGGGCCTGTTCGCCAATGGCACGTCCGGCGACGGCCTGGGCCGCGCGCTGGCAACCGCCTCCGATCGCCAGGACAAGGGACTGAGATCGCTGCTGGGCGCACTTCAGTTCGCCGACCGCGATGTGATCGCACAACAGGCCGGTGCCCTGCGCGGTGATGCGCACGCCAGCCTGCGACTGGCCGACACCGCGCTGGTGGGCAGTATCGGCAACGTCGTGCAGCAGCACCAGTCGGCCATGCGCAGCGGCGGTGATGCCGATGGCCTGGCCTCGCAGGTGGCGCAGTCGGTCTCCTCCCAGCCGGGCATGCGCCATGGCAGCCTGTTCAACCAGCTGGCGATGCACCTGGTCGAGCCGGCGTCGGACAGCGTTGCGGGCAGCGGTGATGCTGGACGCAGCCACGGCATCTGGGCACGTGGTTTCGCCAGCCATGGTCGCATCGATGCTGACGGTGGCGTGGCCGGCCTGAGCCACACCATCGGTGGCATCGTGGTCGGTGCCGATACCCGCGTGGCCGATGACCGCGTGACCCTGGGCGTCAGCGTGGCCGCGGCGGACATGTCGACCAAGGCCAGCGATGGCTCTGGTTTCACCGGTGACGTGCGTGCGCTGGACGTGGGCGGCTACCTCGATGCGACGTACGCGCGCGGCTATCTGTCGGCGGCCGTGCGCTACACCGATCTGCGCCACGATACCCGTCGCAGCATCAACGGCATCGATGGCCTGCAGCAGCCGCTGCGCGCCAAGTACAGCAACGATGCGATCTCCGCACGGGTGGAACATGCGTTCTCCTTCACGACCGGCAAGGGCCTGGTGATCCAGCCGTTGCTGCCGGTGGTGGACTACGCGCGTACCTCGGCCACCCGCTTCAACGAAGGGCAGGGCGCCGGTGCGCTGGTTGGCCGCAGCGGCAGCCTGGAGAGCATCCGCGTGGGTGCGGGCCTGCAGCTGTTCAAGACCTTCGAAGGCAACAACGGCGAGCGCATCACCCCGCGCGCGCGGGTGGTCTGGCAGAAGGAACTGGGCGATTCGCAGGCCCGCTACAGCACCGGCTTCGCCGCGGCACCGGATCTGGTGTTCGGCGCCAGCAGCCAGGCGGTGGGCGAGCAGGTGCTGGCCTGGAACCTGGGTGTGACCAGCCGTGCCAGCGAGCGGCTGTCGATCATGGCCGATTACGTGGGTGAGCGCCGCGACGGGCAGATCCAGAACGGCGTGATGCTGGGCCTGGGCTACAAGTTCTAAGTGACGCCCGGCACCGGCGATGACGGCATCGCCGGTGCCATCCCAACGCGGGTGCTGCTGCGGTATGGTCGGTATGCCATTCCACCCAGGCCCGTCCATGCAGATCGCCGTCTTCAGTGCCCGTCCCTACGACCGTCGTTTCCTTGATGAGGCGAACCAGCGCGATGCGGCTGGGGACGGCTTTGCGTTCGTGTACTTCGATGTGGCGCTGGACGTGCACACGGCCGCGCTGGCGCAGGATTGCGCAGCCGTATGCGTGTTCGTCAACGACCGCCTGGATGCGCCGGTGCTGCACGCCCTGCATGCGTTGGGCGTGCGGGCCGTACTGCTGCGCTGCGCCGGCTTCAACAATGTGGACCTGGCAGCCGCGAAAGGGCTGGATCTGTTCGTCGCACGCGTACCGGCCTATTCCCCGGAGGCGGTGGCCGAGCATGCGTTGGCGCTGGTGATGACCCTCAACCGGCAGACCCATCGCGCCTACAACCGCGTGCGCGAGGGCAACTTCATGCTCGATGGCCTGCTCGGACGCACCTTGCATGGCCGCACGGTTGGCATTGTGGGTACCGGCAAGATCGGGCTGGCCACCGCGCGCATCTTCAACGGCATGGGCTGCACCGTGCTGGGGCACGATCCTTATCCGTCACCCGCGTTCGGCGGTATCGGCGAAATGGTCGGGCTGGATGAACTGCTGGCGCGTGCCGACATCGTGTCGCTGCATTGCCCGCTGACGCCTGAGACCCATCACCTGATCAATGATGCATCACTGGCCCGGATGAAGCCGGGCGCGATGCTGGTCAATACGTCGCGCGGCGCACTGGTCGATACCCATGCGGTGATCCGCGCGCTGAAGTCGCGCCGGCTGGGTCATCTGGCCATCGACGTGTACGAGCAGGAAAGCGCGCTGTTCTTCCAGGACCTGTCCGGCGAGATCATCGACGACGAGGCCTTCCAGCGCCTGATGACCTTCCCGAATGTGCTGGTGACCGGCCACCAGGGCTTCTTCACCGTGGAGGCGCTGCAGGAGATCTCGGCGATCACGCTGGGGAACCTGCAGGATTTCGTGGCCGGGCGGGTGTGCGCCAACCGGGTAGAGGTGGGCTGAGCCGGATGGATTGACCGCCGGGTCGCCCAGCCCGTAAAATCGCGGGCTCCGCCGGAATAGCTCAGTTGGTAGAGCGGCGCATTCGTAATGCGTAGGTCGCAGGTTCGACTCCTGTTTCCGGCACCAGTTGTAATGAAAAGCCCCGGCCTTGGTTGGGGCTTTTTGTTTTGGCATTTGAAGCAATCACTGGCCTTGTGTCATGAGCGCGAACCCTTATCAGGCTCAAGCGCGCGCACCGGCTGCCGCAGCACGGTCTTCAACCGCGCCGCGTCGGTCCTGCGCGGGTCGCTCAGGTAGATCTCGTGATGGGGACCTGCAAAGGTGTATCCCAGTGCGGGCATCAGCTCGTCATGCAGATGCGCCAGGGTGGGGCCTTCGTCGTCGTAGGCGCCCACGTGCAAGGTCTGCAGGCTGGGGCCCTCGGCGAGGATTTCATGGCGAAGGCTAGGCGGAGCCTCTCCCAGCTTGGTGCGCGCCTTGCCGATCGCGGCCTGCCACTGCGCAGGGCCGATGCCCTCAGGTGTGCGGATCATTACGGTCCAGGCCCACTCATCCTTCCGCCGCGCGACGAAGCTGGCCGGATCCTCGGCGGTCCACAGGGCTTCCAGCGGTGGCACCACGTAGTCCTGGCCCCCGGACTTCAGCGCGAACTTCAGTGCATAGCTCACCGCGTACAGCCACTGCACCGCCTGCACATACGCGGGGGCGGTATTCGGATCACCGTGGCCGTCGACCATCACGTAGGGCAGGGGCGGTACGTCCACTGTCACGAACCGGCCCGCCGGGGGCTGGTACAACGCGCGATCGCGCTTCTTGAAATCGATCTTGTCCATGGGGCTCCTCCGGCACCGAGCATCCCACGCCGGGCACCCGCCAGCACGCCTGAACAGGTTCAGATGACTTTGCCGAACACGGGCGGAGCAGCCGCCATCGCCCGATGCTAGGATGCCGCCCCCGGGTGTTCTGCCCGCCGCGGTTGCGCGGTGCGACAACGTGTCGCAGCCAGAAACGGGCCTTTCCTGCGCTCGATCATTGTCAATGCCTTTCTTAAATGGTGGGTGACGGCCTAAAATTGAAAGGCTGACTCGACCCCACCTCCCTGCCTGTCTTCCGGACCGGTGGGACCGGCTTTGGCCGGAACAGGCAGGACGGGGAACGGCATTCCCTCGCAATTGGATCGACCGATGATTCCGTTGAAAACCCTTGGGCGCTGGTTGCGCCCGGGCCTGCTGCTGTCGTTGCTGGTGATGCTCACCGGCTGCGATGCGGTGGCCATCCTCAGTCCGAAGGGCCAGATCGGCCAGGATGAGAAGACCCTGCTGATCACGGCCACCGTGCTCATGCTGCTGGTCGTCATCCCGGTCATCATCATGACCCTGACCTTCGCGTGGAAGTATCGCGCCTCCAACACCAAGGCCCGTTACGAGCCGAAGTGGTCCCACTCGACGGCGATCGAGGTGGTGGTGTGGTCCATTCCCTGCATGATCGTGCTGGTGCTGGCGGTCCTGACCTGGCGCTCGTCGCACGCACTGGACCCGTACAAGCCGCTGGATTCGGACGTCAAGCCGGTCACCATCGAGGCGATCTCGCTGGACTGGAAGTGGCTGTTCATCTATCCGGAAGAGAAGGTGGCGGTCGTCAACGAAATCAAGTTCCCGGTCAACACGCCGCTGAACTTCAAGATCACGTCCGATTCGGTGATGAATGCCTTCTTCATCCCGCACCTGGGCAGCATGATCTACTCGATGGCTGCGATGGAGACCAAGCTCCACCTGATCGCCAACGAGACCGGTGAATTCCCGGGCATGTCCTCGCACTACAGCGGCGCGGGCTTCGCCAAGATGCACTTCACCGCCTACTCGGTCACCGATGCCGAATACCGCCAGTGGCTGGACCAGGTCCGCGCCGGCGAGCAGACCCTGGACAAGGCCTCGTTCAAGGCGCTGGGTGAAGCACGCAACGCCGAGTGGTATCCGGTCACCTACTTCGGCAAGACCGAAGAAGGCCTGTTCGACTGGGTCATCGCCAAGCACATGGGCGACAACAAGCATTACGGCATGAAGCACGAGCACAAGACCCCGGCCGACGGTGCCGCTGCTGAAGGTCACGATGCCCATGCAGGTCACGAGGGCCATGAAGGCCACACCGACGCTGCCGCCGCTCCGGCCGAACACGCCGGACACACTGCTGACGAACACGCCGCCGCCGGTCACGCCGGCCACGCGGGTTCGGGAGAATGAACATGTTGGGTAAACTCTCAATTGAGTCGATCCCCCACGATCCGATCGTGCTGACCACCCTGGTCGGCGCGGTGCTGGGTGGCCTGGGCGTCATGGCCCTGATCACCAAGTTCAAGCTGTGGGGCTATCTGTGGAAGGAGTGGTTCACTTCGGTGGATCACAAGAAGATCGGCGTGATGTACCTCATCGTCGCCTTCGTCATGCTGCTGCGCGGTTTCTCCGACGCCATCATGATGCGTACCCAGCAGGCGCTCGCCGTCGGCGGGTCCGAGGGTTACCTGCCGCCGCACCACTACGACCAGATCTTCACCGCCCACGGCGTGATCATGATCTTCTTCGTGGCGATGCCGCTGATCACCGGCCTGATGAACCTGGCCGTGCCGCTGCAGATCGGTGCGCGCGACGTCGCGTTCCCGTTCGTCAACTCGCTCAGCTTCTGGCTGTTCGTGTCCGGCGCGGTGCTGATCATGCTGTCGCTGTGGATCGGTGAGTTCGCTGCCACCGGCTGGCTGGCGTTCCCGCCGTTGTCGGGCATCGAATACAGTCCAAGCGTAGGCATGGACTACTACATCTGGGGTCTACAGGTCGCAGGCCTGGGTACCACGCTGAGCGGTATCAACTTCTTCATCACCATCCTGAAGATGCGTACCCCCAGCATGAAGCTGATGCAGATGCCGGTGTTCACCTGGACCGCCCTGGTGACCAACGTGCTGATCGTCGCTGCCTTCCCGGTGCTGACCATCACCCTGGTGCTGCTGACCCTGGACCGTTACCTGGGTACGCACTTCTTCACCAATGACGGTGGCGGCAACGCCATGCTGTACATCAACCTGATCTGGATCTGGGGTCACCCGGAGGTGTACATCCTGGTCCTGCCGGCGTTCGGTGTGTTCTCCGAAGTCATCGCGACCTTCTCGCGCAAGGCGCTGTTCGGCTACAAGGGCATGGTCTACGCCACCGCCTGCATCGGCGTGCTGTCGTTCATCGTGTGGCTGCACCACTTCTTCACCATGGGCTCGGGTGCCAACGTCAATGCCTTCTTCGGCATCACGACGATGATCATCTCGATCCCGACCGGCGTGAAGATCTTCAACTGGCTGTTCACCATGTTCCGCGGTCGCGTGCAGTTCACCACGCCCGTGCTGTGGACCATCGGCTTCATGGTCACCTTCACCATCGGCGGCATGACCGGCGTGATGCTGGCGATCCCGGCCATCGATTTCGTGCTGCACAACAGCCTGTTCCTGATCGCCCACTTCCACAACGTCATCATCGGCGGCGTGGTGTTCGGCATGTTCGCCGGCATCACCTACTGGTGGCCGAAGATGTTCGGCTTCCGCCTCAATGAGTTCTGGGGCAAGTGCGCGTTCTGGTGCTGGTTCATCGGCTTCTACGTGACCTTCATGCCGATGTACGTGCTGGGCTTCATGGGCATGACCCGTCGTCTGCAGAGCACCGTCAACCCGGCCTACGAGCCGCTGCTGCTGGTGGCTGCCGCAGGTGCCTTCATCGTGGGTGCCGGCATCCTGTGCCAGATCATCCAGGTGGCCGTGTCGATCCGCGACCGCAAGAAGACCGCCGACCTGACCGGCGACCCGTGGGATGCCCGTACGCTGGAGTGGGAAACCTCTTCGCCGCCGGCCTTCTACAACTTCGGCAGCCTGCCGGAAGTCACCGAGCTGGACGATTTCTGGGAGCGCAAGCAGCGTGGTGAAGCCTGGCCGAAGCCGGCCAAGTACACCGACATCCACATGCCGCGCAACACCGGCACGGGCGTTGTCATCGGTGCCTTCAGCCTGGTGTTCGGCTTCGCGATGATCTGGCACATCTGGTGGCTGGCCATCGTCGGCTTCGTCGGCATGATCGCCACGTTCATCTACCGCACCTTCGACCAGGACGTGGACTACTGGGTCCCGGCCGCCGAGGTGGAACGCATCGAGAACGAACACCGCAAGCACCTGGAAAACCAGGGCCTGGTGAAGTCGGAGCTGAAGGCATGAGCACCAATACCTCGACCCTGAGCCACGGGCACGCCGCGCAAGCGGCGGCCCATGGCCATGACGACCACGAGCACCACGACACCGGCGGCAACACCGTCTTCGGTTTCTGGGTGTACCTGATGAGCGACTGCCTCATCTTCGCCTCGCTGTTCGCCACCTACGTGGTGCTGGCCGGCGGTACCGATGGCGGCCCGACCGCGAAGGACCTGTTCGAACTG
Source organism: Stenotrophomonas sp. SMYL86 (assembly GCF_036320025.1). Lineage (NCBI taxonomy): Bacteria > Pseudomonadati > Pseudomonadota > Gammaproteobacteria > Lysobacterales > Lysobacteraceae > Stenotrophomonas > Stenotrophomonas sp. SMYL86. Next base: position 11,989 of record NZ_JAWIRU010000006.1, on the reverse strand, counting down.
CCGTTCGTTGCATGGGAAACCGCGCTGCTGCTGACCTCCTCGCTGACCTTCGGCCTGGGCATGATTGCCATGCACCGCAAGCAGATGGGCCAGATGTACCTGTGGCTGGGCATCACCTGGCTGCTGGGCTTCGGCTTCATGTGCATGGAAGTGTGGGAGTTCCAGCACCTGATCCATCAGGGCTACGGTCCGGACCGCAGTGCCTTCCTGTCGGCGTTCTTCGCCCTGGTCGGTACCCACGGCCTGCACGTCAGCGCCGGCCTGCTGTGGCTGCTGGTGATGTTCGTGCAGCTGAAGAAGTACGGCCTGACCCCGACCAACAAGACCCGCATGGCGTGCCTGAGCCTGTTCTGGCACTTCCTGGACCTGATCTGGATCGGCGTGTTCTCCGTCGTCTACCTCAATGGAGCCCTGTAATGGCACATGACAACCATGCACACGACCACGGCACCGGCGGCGAAAGCCATGGCACCGTGAAGTCGTACCTGATCGGCTTCGTGCTGGCGGTGGTGCTGACCGTCATCCCGTTCTGGATGGTGATGTCGGGCGACTTCTCGCGCACCGTCAACGGTGTGGTGATCGCGATCACCGCGGTGCTGCAGATGCTGGTCCACCTGGTGTTCTTCCTGCACCTGGACCGCTCTTCGGAAAGCCGCTGGAACGTCAACGCTGCGGCCTTCACCGTGGTGGTGATCGGCATCATCGTGGTCGGTACCCTGTGGGTCATGCACAACATGAACGTGCACATGATGCACTGACGTCCTCGCGACGTTGCCACGCAGAAAGGCCGCCCTCGGGCGGCCTTTTTGTTTGTCTGCGGATATGGGTAGTGCCGGCCGCTGGCCGGCAATCGCGGGAAGCCGGCCGGCTTTACCCCGCCACCCGGCGCAGGAACTCTTCGGCATCCATAGGCCGGCCCAGGTGATAGCCCTGCAGCTGGTCGCAGCCCAGTTCGCTCAGGTATTCGCGCTGCGCCTGCGTCTCCACGCCTTCGGCCACCACCTGCAGCTGCAGGGTGCGGCCCAGCGCGATGATCGACGACACGATGGCGGCATCCTCGTCGTTGCGTTCCAGGTCATGCACGAACGCACGGTCGATCTTCAGTTCGGTGGCCGGCATCCGCTTCAGGTACAGCAGGCTGGAGTAGCCGGTGCCGAAATCGTCGATGGCGATATGCACGCCCATCGCGGTCAGATCGTTGAGAATCGCCAGGCTGGCGTCGACATCCTTCATCGCCGTGGTCTCGGTGATCTCCAGGGTCAACCGCGCCGGCTCGATCCGGTGCCGCTGCAGCACCTCGCGCACGCTGTCCAGCAGGGCCGGCGAGGAGAACTGCAAGGGCGACAGGTTCACCGCCATCGACCATTCGGTATGCCCGGCCTCGTGCCATGCACGCAGCTGTGCACAGGCACGGTCCAGTACCCAGTCACCGATCGGCAGGATCAGGCCACTGCGCTCGGCGATGGGAATGAACACATCCGGCGCCAGCAGGCCCAGTTCCGGGTGCTGCCAGCGCAGCAGGGCCTCGGCGCCGGTAGCTGGTGCGCCAGCGGCCGGGAACTTCGGCTGGTAGTGCAGCAGCAGCTCGTCACGCGCGATCGCCTTGCGCAGGTCCTGCAGCAGGCGCAGCTGGCGGTTGGCACTGAGCTGCATCGACGGAGTGAAGAACGTATAGCCGTTCCGGCCGGTTTCCTTGGTGTGGTACATCGCCGCATCGGCGTGCGCCATCAGTTCGCGCTCGTTGCTGGCGTCATCCGGGTACAGGGCGATGCCGAGACTGGCGCTGACCTGCAGTTCGGCGGCATCCAGGGTGAATGGTTCGCCGGCAGCGGCGATGATGCGTTCGGCCACCACCACCGCATCGTCCGGGGTGTCGATGGCCAGCACGATCACGAACTCGTCGCCGCCGAGGCGCGCGAACGTGTCCTGCGGCCGCAGCAGGCCGCCGATGCGCTGTGCCACCGCCACCAGCAGGCGGTCGCCCAATTGGTGGCCGTAGGCATCGTTGACCGCCTTGAAGCCGTCCAGGTCGCAGAACATCACCGCCACGGCGCGGCCGCGGCGGCGCGCCTTCTCGATGGCCTGTTCGATGCGGTCCTGCAGCAGCATGCGGTTGGGCAGCTGGGTCAGCGGGTCATGCAGGGCGGCCTGGATCAGCTTGTCGTTGGCGTGTGCCAGTGAATCGGCCAGCAACCCGGTACGCACGCGCATCTGCCGATCGAACAGCGAGGCGACCAGGGCGATACCCAGGGTGGCTACAGTGGTGACGATCACCAGCACTGCCAGCCAGCGCGTGTCGATGCCGCCGCTGCCGACCGCGCCGCAGATGCTGCCTTCGGGGAAGCGTGCGGCGGCCATGCCGGTGTAATGCATGCCGACGATGGCCAGGCCCATCACCAGCGAGGCCAGTGCGCGCAGGCGCATGGTGTGGCGCTGCTCGGTACGCAGGCGGAAGGCGATCCACAGCGCGGCGCCGGCGGCACCGATGGCTACTGCAATGGAGGCGGCGAACCAGCCCGGGTGATAGTCGATACCTGGCTGCATGCGCATCGCGGCCATGCCGAGGTAGTGCATGGTGGCAATGCCCAGGCCCATCAGCACGGCGCCGGCCAGCAGTCGTCGCCAGGGCAGGCTGGGTCGTGACACCAGCCACAGCGCATAGGCCGAAGCGCCGATCGACACTGCAAGCGAATACAGGGTGATGCCGAGGTCGTAGCCGACCGGGATCGGCAGGTCGAAGGCCAGCATGCCGATGAAATGCATCGACCAGATACCCAGGCCCATCGCCGCCGCGCCGCCGGCCAGCCACCAGCGGGCCACGCGGCCCTCGGCCGTGGCCAGGCGGCCGGCCATGTCCAGCGCCGTGTACGAAGCAAGAATGGCCACCAGCAGGGAGATGGCGACCAGGCTCTGACTGTAACTGCCAGTCATGTTGAATCCAGAGGGGGAGGGAGGGGCGCCCGCAAGGCGCACACCCGCGACAGCTATCGGCGCGGGTGGGCGGGACTTGAGCGGTCGCAGCACCTGCGACCCGGCTCGGCTATCCTGCCACGCCTGTTCCCGTTGCTGGAAATCATCCGATGGCAAAAGCCCGCACCGCCTACGTCTGCAATGAATGCGGCGCCGAATTCAGCAAGTGGCAGGGCCAGTGCACGGAGTGCAACGCCTGGAACTCGCTGTCGGAAATCGTGCTGGAGAGCGCGGCGGCGGCCAAGGCGCCCGCGTCGCGCCGGGCCGGCTGGGCCGGCAAGATCGACCCGCCGAAGATCACCGCCCTGAAGGACGTGGAGCAGACCGAGCATCGCCGTGTCTCGACCGGCATCGGCGAGTTCGATCGCGTGCTGGGCGGTGGACTGGTCGAGGGCGCGGTGGTACTGGTTGGTGGCGACCCGGGCATCGGCAAGTCGACCCTGCTGCTGCAGGCGGTGGCGAAGATGGCGGCCGAGCTGCCGGTGCTGTACGTCACGGGCGAGGAGTCGCTGGCCCAGGTGGCCGGCCGCGCACACCGCCTGGAATTGCCGCTGGATGGTGTCAACGCGCTGGCCGAGACCGGCGTCGAGTCGATCCTGCAGCATGCGTCCAAGGCCGGCCCACGGCTGATCGTGGCCGACTCCGTGCAGACCCTGTGGACCGAGAGCCTGACCGCCGCGCCCGGCTCGGTCAGCCAGGTACGCGAGAGCGCGGCGCGGCTGGTGCGTTTCGCCAAGGAGACCGGCACCGCCGTGTTCCTGGTCGGCCACGTGACCAAGGAGGGCGGTATCGCCGGCCCGCGCGTGCTCGAACACATGGTCGATGCGGTGCTGTACTTCGAAGGCGAGAGTGGCAGCCGCTTCCGCCTGCTGCGCGCGTTCAAGAACCGCTTCGGTGCGGTCAACGAGCTGGGCGTGTTCGCGATGGGCGACAAGGGCCTGAAGGAAGTCTCCAATCCGTCGGCGATCTTCCTGTCCGGCGGCAGTACCCACCAACCCGGCAGCTGCGTGATGGTCACCCGCGAGGGCACCCGGCCGCTGCTGGTTGAAGTGCAGGCGCTGGTGGATGCCTCGCCGCTGTCGAACCCGCGCCGTGTCGCAGTCGGCCTGGAGCAGAACCGCCTGGCCATGCTGCTGGCCGTGCTGCACCGTCATGGTGGCGTGCTGGTCGGCGACCAGGACGTGTTCGTCAATGTGGTCGGGGGTATCCGCGTACAGGAGACCGCAGCCGACCTGCCGGTGCTGCTGGCGGTGCTGTCCTCGCTGCAGGACCGGCCGCTGGCGGAAAAGACGATTGCGTTTGGCGAGGTTGGCCTGTCCGGTGAGATCCGACCGGTACCCAATGGCGAAGACCGCCTGCGCGAGGCCGCCACCCATGGTTTCAAGCGCGCCATCGTGCCCAAGGCCAATGCGCCCAAGGGCGGTTCGGTGAAGGGTATGGAAGTGATCGCGGTGGAGCGCCTGTCCGAGGCTATCGACGCGGCGTGATCGCGTCGGGCATGGCCCGGCGTCACCACAGCGCACGTGGAATACGGCGGCCGACACGGTAACGGTCAGCCTCCCTGTGCTAGTTTTTCCCGCTCGACGAAGACGCCCTCTGGCGTCTTTCCGTGCCCAGGAGTAAACGATTACATGCAGGACACCGCGCTCACCGCCCCCAACGCCGAAATCCGTCGTGCCGGGGTCGATCTCAATGGACTGATGACGGTGCTGGGCAAGCACCTCTATTCCACCCCGGTGGTGGCGCTGCGTGAGCTGGTGCAGAACGCGCACGACTCGATCATCCGCCGTCGCATCGAACAACCCGGCGTCGAGGTGCCTTCGCGCATTTCGGTGCAGGTCGATGCCGCTGCCGGCGTGCTGCGCATCATCGATACCGGCGCCGGCCTGACCCGCCAGGAGATCCATGACTACCTGGCGACCGTCGGCGTCGGCTACACCCGCGGCCTGCGCCAGGGCGGCGAGGACGATGAGGGCCTGATCGGCATGTTCGGCCTCGGCTTCCTGTCGGCCTTCGTGCTGGCGCGCCGGGTCAGCGTGCGCACCACCTCGTACCAGACGCCGGAACTGGGCCATCTGTACGTGTCCAGCAACGCCGAGCAGTACACCGTCAGCGAAGTGCCGGCACGCGCGGTCGGCACCGAGGTGGAACTGGAGCTGCATCCGGACTTCCTGCCGCTGGCCAACGAGGCGCGCCTGCACGAAGTGCTGGGTCGCTACTGCGCGCTGCTGTCCGAGCCGATCTTCATCGGTGCTGCAGGCGAGGCGCTCAACCCCGAGCCGCCGCCGTGGCGCGGCCAGGGCGATGTGGCCCTGCATCCGGTGCAGGCGCGTCGCCAGGCGCTGCAGTTCGCGGCGCGTTTCGAACATGATTTCGAGCCGATCGTCACCGTGCCGCTGCGTGCCGATGGCAACAGCGATGCCACCGGCCTGCTGTGGGTGCAGGACGGTGCCACCTACGGCACCAGTGACAACCGCAACCTGTCGGTGTTCGTGCGCGGCATGCTGCTGGACGACGATGCGCGTGACCTGCTGCCGCCGTGGGCGGGCTTCATCGGCGGGGTGATCGAATCCTCGCGGCTCACGCCTACCGCCAGCCGCGAAGACCTGCAGCGCGACGACCAGTACCGCGCCGTGCAGCATGCGTTGCTGGAGGCGCTGATCGACGGCTTGGCCGACGTTGCGCGGCAGCAGCCGGAAGCGTGGCGACGTGTATTGAGCCGCCACAACGAGGCGCTGCTGGGCGCGGCGCTGTGCGATGACCGCCTGTTCGACCTGTTGCTGGAGCACGTGCGCGTGCCGACCTCGCAGGGCGATCTGCCTGCCAGTGCGCTGCCCGCACGCGGTGCCGTGCATGTGATCCTCGACAACGGTGGCGGCTTCGAGGAAATGCTGTTCCGCGCGATGGGCGTGCCGGTCGCGCATGGCCATCGCTATGCAGTAGTGCCGTTCCTGCGGCGCTGGGCCCAGGCCAAGGGACTGCGTCTGGTCGAGCTCGGCACCGAGCAGGGCAACCGCGCGCTGTTCCGCAGCGATGACAGCCTCGACGAGGCGCAGCTGGCATGGCTGCGCGAGCAGCTGGGTGACGGCGAACAATTGCTGCCGGCACGCTTCAGTCCCGAGTCGCTGCCGGTGGTGGTGGTGCCCGACCGCGAAGCCGAACTGAAGCAGCGCCTGGAAGACGATGAGAACGACAAGCGCGTTTCAATGGCGGCGCTGCGCCTGGCGCGTCAGTTCACCGCGCGCATCGAATCGCGTGCGCCATCGCGGTTGTACCTCAACCTCGACAACCCCGCGGTGCAGGCGCTGCTGCGCGCCCAGCGCGACGGCCACCCGCAGGCCGAGGCCGCAGCGCGCCTGCTGCGCTCACTGAAGATCATCGTCGCCGCGCAGGGCCGTCCACTGGCCCGCGCGACCGCCACGCCCGGCCCGGATCTCAACGGCGCCTTCACCGATATCGCCGGTGCCCTGCAGCAGATGCTGCGCTGAGCACCGCATCCTCTCATCCAGCCTTCGCTAGACAGGAGTACTTACCCCATGGACATCTGGAACTGGGTCGAAAAACTGCAGGGTGACCTGCGCCAGGCCGGCCAGGCGCAGAATGCGCACCTGCTGAACCGCCTCGCCGACGAGGTGAGCGAACTGCGTGTCGACCGCGTTGACGCGCTGCTGCCCGAAGCGCGAGCGCTGGGCAAGGCGCTGGACAACCCGTGGGTCGACGTCTACGTCGGCCACTGGGCGCTGCGCAACCGCGTCGGCAACCGCGTCGAAGGCGAGAGCGCGCTGGGCGAAGCCGTGGCGCTGTTCGAGCGTGCGCATCGCGAGGACACCCTGGAGTGCCCGCAGTCGATCTGCGTGACCCAGGATCTTGCCGCCTGCTACGGCAACATCGATGGCCCCGGCTGGGTGCCGGAGCGCATCGAGGTGTGCGATGAAACACTGGGCCGCATCGACCCGAGCTGGGCCTGCTTCCAGTGCCTGAGCTGCGAGAAGGCCGATGCACTGCTTGATGATGGCCGCGGCCAGGAGGCACTGGATTACCTGCAGGTGCAGTCCGACGCGATCGAGGCCTGCGGCAAGGAAGTGTTCGACAGCTTCCCGGAGATGCAGATCAAGATCCTGCTGGGCATGGGCCGCGCCGAAGAAGCGCTGCTGCTGATCGAGAAGCGCGAGGCCGAAGTGGCGGCGTCCGGCGAGTACGAGCCGGCCAACTGCACGGTGCCGCGCCGCCTGTCCAAGGCGTGGGCGCTGGCCCAGCTGGACCGCGACGAAGAGGCCCTGCAGCAGCTGGTGCCGTGGAGCGAGCTGACGCCTACCTACTGGCGGCTGTGGGCGAACACCGCCGCAGCGCTGTGCCGGCGTGATCCCGCACGCAATACCTGGGACCTGGGTACGCGCTTCAACACCATCATCGAACACTTTGCCGAGGTTGGCTCGCACCGCCTGCTGATCGAAGTCGCTGCGCTGAGCCTGGAGCTGGCCCTGCAGCGTGGCGCACGCTGGGTGGCGCTGCGCCAGCTGGAACTGGCGCGTACCCATCTGGCACAGCTGCGCCAGGACCGGGGTGCGGCTGCGCTGGTGGCCGGCCTGGCGGCACGCATCGATGCATTGCCGGATGTGGCGCCGCTGCCGGTGCCAGCCGCTGAACTACTGGTTTGGCTGAACGAGCAGGGAGAGCAGAATCAGTCGCGCGATCCCGAACGTGAGGCGCAGTGGCTGCTGCAGGCACAGGCGCAGCTGCCAGATGACGAGGCGCTGGCCGAGATGGCTGCCTCCGCGCTGAGCGCCTGTGGGGCGCAGACGGAAGCGCGCGCATTGCTGTGGCGCTTCGTGCGCGCACACACGCAGGATGATGGCCCGGCCGCCTACACGCTGATGCGCTGGCTGACCGAGCAGGGCGACGACGAAGGCCTGCGCCAGCTGGCTGATGCCTATCGCGGCAGCGTGCCGGTGTTCGCGCACTGGTGCGAGGTGCAGCGCGCCCGTCGCGTGTCCGACTGGCCGGCACTGGAGCAGGCCGCGCAGGCGCTGCTGGCGGCCTCGCCGGGCTCGCATGGCGCACGCGGTACGCTGGCGCGGATGTACATGGAAACCGGTCGCTTCAGCGAGGCGCAGGCCTGCTATGCGCAGCTGGTGGAGCTGCTGGAAGAACCCAACGCCGCACACTGGGACCACATGAGCGCGGCCAGCGCGGCACGCGACTGGGATGCGGTGCGCCGCTCGGCGGCGGCGATCGGCATGGAGCTGTCCAGCCAGGACGGCGTGGTCGAGGAGCCGTGGGGCTGGGTGATCATCCGCAGCGAAGAGAACGGCGAGCCGATGGAGTACTACGCGCGCCGCAGTGGCCCGGTCACCGCACGTATCGTCGAGAACGCACCGGCCAACCGTGCCCAGCAGGTGGGCGACTGGGTGGTGTTCGATGCTGCGCTGGTGCACCCGGCGCCGGAGGAGGAGGAAGCGCGCGAGCATTTCATCCCGACCTATGCGCAGGTGCATGTCCTGGAGCGCGGCGGCTTCGCCCGCAGCTGGCTGATCGACGGCGCGCACCCGGGCGAAGACGCGTGGAATGCCTTTGTCGCAGCGGCCGAGGCGCAGGGCTGGCAGGTGTGGTCGCACAGCCGCCCGGACTACACCGTGACCGATCCGGACGAGGAGGAGGGCACGCTGCCGGGCCTGCTGTTCACCGTCGCCCAGCCGCAGGACCATGCACCGCTGGCGCTGCACCGCTTCCTGCAGCAGGAAACCGCGAAGTGGCCGCATCCGCATTGCTGGCTGCGGCTGGCCGAAGCCTGCGACCAGGATCGCCAGCCGCACCTGGACGTGATCGAGCGTTACGGCTTGTAAGCCGGGTATCGGGTAGTGGCGGGCGCGGGGCGGGCCGGGGGGGGGTTGCTGTGGTGGGGGCGCCCGGGCCCGGTTTTCTGGGGTGGGGCCCCCCCCCCCCCGGCACTACATCAAGGAGAAATACATGCGAAAGACAGGGATGTTCATGATCGCCGGGCTGCTGCTGGCCCCCACCGTGCAGGCCGCACCGGCCTGCCAGGAACCCGTGGCTGTCGCCCGTGCCTTCTACGAGGCAACCACCGGCAATGGCGATCTGCTGGAACCGCCGCCGGCGCTGGTCAGCCCGGCCTTCGGCAAGGCCCTGCGTGGCGAACGCGCCTGCCAGATGCGCGAGGAAGGCATCTGCACCATCGATTCGGACCCGTGGCTGGATGCGCAGGATGGCGACATCGAGAGTCCGGTGCGCTACATCTGGAAAGAGGCCTCGGCGACGTCCGGCCAGGTCGAGATGCGCTATTCGGTATGGAACACGGCCTACGTGACCCGGCTGCCGATGGTGCGCCAGGGCCAGGGCTGCTGGCAGGTGGACGACATCCTCACCAACAGCGGTCGCTCGGTACGGAAGATCCTGGCCCAGCCGCTGCCTTGACCGTCTGCGGCATCCACGCAGGGTGCGGTCCTGTTGCCGACCAGCGGCCGGCACTACCAGGGTGGGTGCCGACCGTTGGCCGGCACACCGCTATCGCGAATGCCCGAACACCAGTTCGATCACGAACTGGCTGCCGAAGAAGGCCAGCAGCAGCAACAGCATTGCCGCCAGCGTCCAGTGCACCGCCTTCATGCCGCGCCAGCCGTAGCGGCGACGGCCGATCAGCAGCACGCCGAACACGATCCACGACAGCACGCTCAGCACGGTCTTGTGCACCAGCTTCTGCGCCAGCAGGTCATCGACGAACAGCACGCCGGTGACCAGGGTCAGGGTCAGCAGCGCGAAGCCGACGGTGATCACCCGGAACAGCAGCGATTCCAGATCCGCCAGCGGCGGCAGGGCGCGCAGCCACGGCCGGAACTCGCGGCGGCGCAGGGCGCGTTCCTGCAGCCACAGCATGATCGCCAGCAGCGCGGCGATGCTCAGCGTGGCGTAGGCCAGCAGCGCCAGCCAGGCGTGGCTGGCCAGGCGCCAGCCCAGCACCTTGCTCGGTTCGTGGCCGTAGCCGTGGTAAGCCAGCAGCAGTACCGCGGCCAGCGGGAACACCACCACGCCCAGTGCCGACATGCGCCCGCGGGCACCGACCAGCGAGGTCAGCCAGGCCATGCCCAGGCCGACCAGCGACAGCGCAGCGAAGAAGTGCATGTCCGGCCCGCCGTTGGTGCGCATCGCCACCATCACGTGGTAGCCGCCGTGCAGCAGCATCGCCGGCAGGGCGGGCCACAGCCAGGCGGGGGAGCCGGTGCTTTCATCGCGGCCAAGCGCACGCACCAGCAGGGCGCTGGCGGCCAGGTAGAGCAGGGCGGCGATGAGAACGATTAACATCGTTGCAGTTTCGCATACCCCTGCGGTGGTGGCGACGGCCCTGTGGTCGCAGTCCGGGGAGGGGAGCGGACCCGTTATACTGTCTGCCTTATTGTCCCCCGCTTTCAGACAGGTTGCGCCGCATGTTCGAGTCACTGACCCAGCGCCTTTCCGGCACCATCGAGCGCCTGCGTGGCCGCGGCCGCCTGACCGAGGAGAACATCCGCGAGGCCACCCGTGAGGTCCGCATCGCGCTGCTCGAGGCCGACGTTGCGCTGCCGGTGGTGCAGGCCCTGATCGAACGCATCAAGGTGCGGGCGGTCGGCCAGGAAGTGCTGAAGTCGCTGACCCCGGGCCAGGCCCTGATCAAGGTCGTTCGCGACGAGCTGACCGCGGTGATGGGCGCCGAAGCCAGCGACCTGAACCTCAATGTGCCCGCTCCGGCCATCATCCTGATGGCGGGCCTGCAGGGCGCCGGCAAGACCACCACGGTGGGCAAGCTGGCCAAGCACCTGAAGGAAAAGCGCAAGAAGAAGGTGATGGTGGTCTCGGCCGACGTCTACCGTCCGGCCGCGATCGAGCAGCTGAAGACCCTGGCCGAGCAGGTCGGCGTGCTGTTCTTCCCGTCCAGCGCCGACCAGAAGCCGGAAGCCATCGTCCGCGCCGCCATCGACGATGCACGCAAGTCGTTCGTCGACGTGCTGCTGGTCGATACCGCCGGCCGCCTGGCCATCGACGAAGCAATGATGGCCGAGATCAAGGCCCTGCACGCGGCGGTGAATCCGGCCGAAACATTGTTCGTGGTCGACGCCATGACCGGCCAGGACGCGGCCAACACCGCCAAGGCCTTCGGCGACGCCCTGCCGCTGACCGGCGTGGTGCTGACCAAGACCGACGGTGACGCCCGTGGCGGTGCCGCGCTGAGCGTGCGCTACATCACCGGCAAGCCGATCAAGTTCGTCGGTGTCAGCGAGAAGCCGGAAGGCCTGGACGTGTTCCACCCGGACCGTATCGCCAGCCGCATCCTCGACATGGGCGACGTGCTGTCGCTGGTCGAGCAGGTCGAGCAGCAGGTTGACAAGGACAAGGCGGCCAAGCTGGCCGAGAAGGTCGCCAAGGGCAAGAAGTTCGATCTGAACGACATGCGTGACCAGCTGGAGCAGATGCAGAACATGGGCGGCATCGGCGGCCTGATGGACAAGCTGCCGGGCCTGGGCAACATCCCCGACCATCTGAAGCAGCAGGTCAGCCAGGGCAAGGAAGTGCCGCGCATGATCGCCATCATCAGCTCGATGACCAAGAAGGAACGGCGCAACCCGAACCTGCTCAACGGCTCGCGCCGCGCGCGCATCGCCAAGGGCTCGGGCGTGACCCCGGCCGACGTCAACAAGCTGATGAAGCAGTACATGCAGATGGAAAAGATGATGAGCAAGATGGCCGGCGGCGGCATGAAGGGCATGTTGCGCAGCATGAAGGGCATGATGGGCGCCATGGGCGGCCGCGGCATGCCGTTCCGTTGATGCGTTGAACACCGGCTTTTTTTGTAGAGTCGAGCCATGCTCGACTACTTTTCTGCCGGTGCCCCGGTCGAGGTAGAGTCGAGATCCTATGTTCGTGGTCAAGCCTGCTGGAAGCAGGCTTGACCCACCTTCAGCATGGCCGGATCGAAGTCCCGGCCGCTTTTGAAGACACCCCAGGCGATCCTGGCCAGCTTTCTGGCCAG